>JAZLKJ010000174.1:0-47356 GCA_045597565.1 Prevotella sp.
GAAGAGTGCAAACATGGTAATGATTGCGACCCAGTTGCGTTTTTGCTGTGCCATAATACAATTAGAAATTATTAAAGTGATGTTGTCTTTTGTTGGAAGTATAGGGAAGTTATAAGGAAGTAATAGGGAAGTTATAAGGACAATGGTTGCGAATTCGCAAAATTTGGGTCCACAGAACAAACGTCCTTATAACTTCATTTTAACTTCTATTATACTTCCTTATGACTTCTGAGGAAAATTACTTTACTGAGAACTTATAAGCAGCGTGGCTGTAGTACTTCTCACCTGGTTTGAGGTTAGGCTGAGCCCACTCAGGCTTGTTAGGTGAGTCAGGATACTTCTGGCTCTCGAGACATACGCTGACATACTGAGGATAGACACCTCCCTTGTGAGGGATCTCGGTCTCACCGTCTACACCCTGGAAGTTACCGGTGTAGCACTGTACGCCTGGCTCGTTGGTATACATCTCCATAAAGATACCAGTCTTAGGAGAGTAGAGCGAAGCACATAGCTGGGTGTCATCACCTGCAGTGCTAAGGCAGAAGTTGTGGTCGATACCGCCACGAGCGTTCTGAACCTGGTCGAAGTCAGCGCCAATAGCCTGACTGATAGCAGTTGGCTGGCGGAAGTCGAATACAGTACCCTCCACTGGCTTGATCTCTCCAGTTGGGATGTAGAGAGCGTCCGATGGAGTATAGTTCTCTGCGTTGAGGTAGAGAAGCATGTCAGTACCTGGTTTGGTAAAGTCACCATTGAGGTTATAGTAGTTGTGATTGGTCTGATTGATGATGGTCTCCTTGTCGGTAGTAGCCTCCCATACCATGTCGAGGGTATTGTCTGCCTTGACGGTGTAGGTAGTGGTAGCGGTTACCGTGCCAGGGAAGCCGTTCTCACCGTCCTCAGCTACGATGGTGAGCTTGAGACAAGAGTCGCCTACCATCACTGCGTCATACACCTGGTGCATCCAGCCAGTAGCGCCACCGCCGTGCAGGCAGTTAGGACCGTCATTCTGGGTGAGCTGGATCTCCTCGCCGTTGAGTGTGAACTTACCACCGGCAATACGGTTAGCATAGCGGCCTACAGATGAGCCGTAGTCGCTTGGAGAGTTCTCCGTGTCGGCATACTGTGCCACATTGTCGAAGCCGAGTACTACGTCGGTTGGCTTGCCATCACGATCTGGTACGACGAGCGATACTACACGGCCACCATAGTTGGTGATGCAGACCTCCATGCCATTGGCATTGGTGAGGGTGTAGAGTGCTGTGGTCTTACCCTTGATAGTTGCAGCGAACTTCTGAGGATCGAGACCAGACTTGGTGAGCTCAGGCTCTGCAGCCTGCTGCTTCTGTGTACAGCTGGTCATGAGGATCGGTGTTACAGCCAAAAGGGCAACACCGGCATTCTTAAGAATAGATTTCATCCTAATTAGGTATTTGTGATAATAATTATTGGCATTTAATAAGGTTTTGTGTGTGCAATGCGCTTGCGCCGTACAACTGCGCGTGCATACAACGGTGCAAAGATAATAAAATCTTTCATTCCATGGCAATTTTTCTATCCTTTTTTTATCCGAATGACCGTTTCGCGACTCTTTTTGCCCGAAAAAACCTCGTTTCCGGCCTCTAAAAAGTACTTTTTTGCTCCAAAACTTGCATGATTGTATAAAATAGATTAACTTTGCACAGCATTTAGGAACAACCACAACCATGTTTTTAGATTTCATATTCCGTCGCCACCGAGAAATGCTGCCCATGCCTTACAAGCGTGAGCTGCATTGCCATCTCATCCCCGGGGTTGATGACGGTTCCGAAACCCTTGAGGACTCCCTGCAAATGATCAAAGGTCTGTCGGAGATGGGTGTCGAGAGCATCGTATTTACTCCTCATCATACTGAACCGCGTTTCCTCAATACCCCTGAGATCATTGATCCTCTTTTCCAGACGCTCCGCAACGAAGTGCAGCAGGCGGGGCTCCCTATCCGACTTGAGGACTATAGCTTCGAATACCGCATCGACGAGAGTTTTATCCAGATGATGGCCTCTGGCAAGTGGGGTGAGCCACAATGTATGCTCCGTCCGCTCAAGGGTCGATACCTCCTTATCGAGAACAGTTTCGGTCAGCCGCTCTACAACCTTCCCGATGTACTGAGCGAGCTGCAGCAGAAAGGCTGGTTCCTCATCATGGCACATCCTGAGCGCTACCGCTACTACCAGCAGCGTGGACTGAGCTCCTACGAGCATCTGGTGGAGCAGGGCGTCGAATTCCAGTGCAATCTACTCAGTTTCAGCGGATACTATGGCGAGCATGCCCAGAAGACCGCGCGCCGTCTCCTCGACGAAGGTATGATCTCTTTCCTCGGCTCAGATATGCACAACCAGCATCATGTCGACCTTCTCAAGGAGTTCCTCAGTTCCAAGGAGTATGCTCGTCTTCACGACGATCTTGCCCTTTCGGCTAACAATGACAAAATCTGAAACCAGACAAATAAATACACATTAGAAAGGAGCTGATGAGACATCAGCTCCAAATTATCTGGGATAATAAAGCGCCAAACTTTGGGAAGGGTAATACAGATTCGCGAACTATCTTGTCTCGCCATCCTGATCGTGAACCCATACGGAGTCGAACCGTAATCGAAGGAACCGGAATCTGATTATCACTTTGCCTCATTCCCCGATGATTATTAAATAGTTACGACCCCCTTTTATCGGGAGGTTGCGGAAATTCTGCGGAAAATAGGTCGTTTTTCAACCGAAAAGCGGCCATTATTTGTTTTTCAGAAACTCATTCGCGACCCAAACCTCGCTATTGTCAGACAAGCGTATTTTTGTCTTTGCAAAGCCTGTCTCTACGACGGTTCCTGTTGCGCCCTGTGACAAGATGGCAATCCTTCCTCTTTGCTCCATCTGTTCAAGTCCGTATTCGTCCCGACGGTTGCAGAGCTTGGTCATTTCGCTAAAGCTGTCCTCATCGTAGGCAACGATACAACGCTGGGAGGTTTCCAAGGTTGTGCCATGCTTGAAGCCTCCATCGCCGCAGGATGCAAGAAGGAGGACAAGTGTAATCTGTAATAGAAACTTTTTCATAACAAATCTTTTATTCAACAGACTCATTTTCGTGTTCATCATCTTACTCTATTTCCACCCATCCTTTGGCCTTTTTTATCTCCCAAAGGAACTCATCATATTCTGAATACATCTTATCAAGTTCGATGCTTCTTGATATATCATCCCACCTGTTAGAATTAGGAAACTTCTGAATAAGTTTGACATACGACAGCTTTCTTTCTTCCTTGACGCTTGATGTCACGCCAGTAGCTTTGAGCGCAAGGCCTTTAATTTCGTTCCACTCTCTTTGTTCAGAAAGATAGCGTTCCTTGGAATCCTGCTCAATTTTTTCCTTAGCCTCTCTGTCTGTCTGCTCTTGGTTGGTACAGGCAATCATCAAAAAGCATCCAATAAGCAAAATAATTACTCTTTTCATGTCTTTATCTTTGTATGCAAGTGCATGCAATTGCATAGTTTGTATTATTTATCGGTTTTATAACTTGTTGATTTATTGAATATTATGCAAAAGCATACATTTGCATGCAATTGCATCCATTTGCATTATGCGCACTGAAAATCAACAACTTACGAACGCGAAACTTTTCTTTTTCTCTCTTCTAATTCTCTCTTTTTATTTTTTAAATTATATATTTAGAATAATATAATTTTAAAATAACATATACGCATACGCGCGAGGTCAGCCAAGTTTAGCTGTCAGACGTTCCACCAGTGCAATGAGGTTATCAATCTGCTCATCGCGTTTGGTGATTTGCTCCTGTGCCTTCGAGAGAAGACCAATGAGCTTGTCTATAGTGTTCCCTGCATTCACGTTGCAAGCATTACCACCGACTTGGACATTCCCATCACCTTCTATTGACTGGGTAGGATTCAGCATTTCCCCTTCACCAGTCAGAAGCCAGTCTTTGTTGAATATTCCCTTGTATGCTTCAAGGAAACGGTCAATGAGGCTGTCTGTAGGTTCGCGCGATATATTTGAGGCATCTGCGCCAAGACTTTCAGCAACTTCTTTTTTCGTTTGAGCTATGCCCTGTGCTTTGAGGTAGTTGATTGCTTGCGTGAAGCGTTCTTTTCTACTCATGTCAATATAAAATAAGTGTTAATAACAATTTAATTGTTGTCTAAATAACAAGATAATTGTTAATAATTGCAAATAAACTGCAATTTTCTTGTTACAACTATTGCGCAGTAACAATTTTCTTGTTATCTTTGCACCGTGAAAAAAGTTTATAGATTTGCAAAGGTACAAAGAAAAAATAAAACCTGCAAGATTATACACGTTAAAAATATATAATGACATGAGAAAGTTTAATCGCAGCGAGATATTCAGCCTCGCACATTCATTTATCAAGAAGTATGGTGTTAGCCTTTCAGAAGCTCTCACTATCGCGTGGCGAAATGCCAAGTTGAAGATCGCCCTGCATCTTCGCATCGTGAAGTTCTACTTTCAGAAGGTAGATGGCACAATCCGCGAGGCATGGGGTACGCTGGCAGAGGACAGACTGCCACAGACACAGGGCAGCGGTCGCAAGCCAAGCGAGAACGTACAGGTGTTTTTTGACACAGAAAAAAATGAGTGGCGTTGCTTCAAGAAGATCAATCTCGTAAAAATCGCGTGATATGGACTCTCTCACATTGACACAAGATCAGATGAGCAAGGTACTTGACGAACTCAACGGCATAGGCACAGGCTCATTTGACATAGAGATCGAGATTGACGATACCCTTACGGTACAGGCTACAGGGTGGCTCGAAATAGACGGCTACGTCGAAGATGATTATTTCAGCGGCACAGGCGCATTTGTCGAGACCTACAGGGCGGCTAACATTGAGCTGACGGCACAGGTGTACGACGAAGAGACGAATGAGGTCACGGACTATCAACTTGACAAGACCCAAGAGCAACAGGCCGAAAGGTATCTGCAAGCAATATGACAGGCAAAAGAACAGCCGACCCCGTTGGGGCGTTCCTGAAGGTCAGTTCCCGAAAGAAGCGTAGGATCACAAAAGTACCGTTGGATAATGTGCAGCGGTGTAGGGGCTGGCGTATAATATCTGAGACAACGGTTCGGCTTCGGCTGTTCTTTTGTTCACGTCTCAAAGTTGGTCGATAAAATTATTAAATGATGGCTGAGGTTGAGATTTGCATGGAATGTTACTACTTCCGCGAGTATTCGCCAAACGGACACACTCACGGTATGTTCCATGATCCCGAAGGGTTCCTGTGCGTGAATCCGAAATCGCCTTGGATAGACAATCCTAACATCAGAAAGGCTACCAAGGCTTGTGAACACGCCAAACCCCACGACTGGCTACCGCCAAACATTCATCGAGGCTAACAACCTCCCCACGATCTTTGACATATTGATACAAGACAAAACGCTAATTCTGCATAGAGATTATTAACGCGAGCAATCGCAAGTAATTAACCATATAGAGGTAGGTGCTGTGGTGTATTTGGACAGCACGGCTCGGCAACGAGCAGAGCAGGTTCGAGACCTGCCAGCACCTCAATCTAAAAAACAAAGAAATATGAAGAAGAAAGAAAAAAAGAAGGACAGCAAGTTCCTACAGGCAATATTCAACAGCGTCGCAGACGGTGACATCAAGACCATCGCCATAGGTGAGGCAAACATTTCTTCCTTGCGCACAAGGGCAGGTCAGCTCAACCGACGCGCAGGGTATCAGAAGTATAAGGTTTCAGTTGACTCCCTCCTTGGGGTCGTAAGAGTTGCCAACAATGTATGAACGTAAGACTTGAAGACCTGTTGCAATTCGTCACGCAAGCCGTTGACGCAGGGGTGCAGAACTACATCAAGGACATTGAGCCATCGCAAGACCGTATCAAGCAGTCGGACGCAAAGCGATATATCGCGAAACGCGGCTTTCAGCCTGTAATGTTGAGCAAGTGGGTGAGTGCAAGACTCCTTACGCCTGTCAAGGTCGGCGAGGCTCAAAACTCTGCGGTGTGGTATTCGCTGGCAGACATCAAGAAGGTCATTTGTTCCGTCCAGCTCAAACAGATGTGCAATAACGACATTTAACCATATTATTGACATGAAAGAGTTAATCAAAATCCAAAACGAGATCAATGCTCCGAAGTCGAGGACTAACAATTTCGGACATTACAACTACAGAAATGCAGAAGATATTCTGAAAGCCGCGAAGCCGATCTGTGCGAAATACGGCTGTTGCCTTATCCTTACAGATGAGGTTCGAGAGATAGGCACGGCCTATATGTACGACACGCAAAGCGCAGACCAAAAGAAAGGCTCCAGCCTCAACACGCACTACAACGGCACGCGCTTCTACGTCGAGAGTACGGCTACCCTTATAAACTCCGATGGCGAGAAGATAAGTGCAAAGGGTCTTGCGCGTGAAGAGCTTGTCAAGGCTGGCATGGACGCATCGCAGATTACGGGATCAGCTTCCTCGTATGCCAGAAAGTATGCCCTCAACGGTCTCTTTGCCATTGACGATGGCATTGACGCGGACACCACAAACAACGGACAGCAGCCACCGCATCCGCAAGGACAGCAGCAGGTTCCACCGCAGCAGCGGCAGAATACTACAGGTGACGCTACGAGTGACACATATATCAACTACGCTCTTCCACAGATTCAGCAGGCACAGACCAAGGACGATTTGCAGAAGATATACAACAACTATCCGACATTGCAGAATGTTCCTGCTTTCAAGTCCGCTCTGACAGCGCGACGCAAGCAATTAGGCATCAAAAACGCTAATGAACAATAATTATGAAACTGAACATCGTTCCTGTGCGCTTCGATCAAGAGGCGCACACCTACACAGATGAGCGAACAGGTGCAGAGCTTCAAGGCATCACAGGCACACTTATTCGCCGCGTCTTCCCCGACAAGTACAAGGATATTCCGCAGCACATTCTTGCAAATGCGGCTGCAAGAGGCTCAAACGTGCATGAGGACATAGAACTCGCCGAAGAGCTTGGGGTCGTTCCTACCACAGAAGAGGGAAAGAACTACCTCGCTCTGAAAGAGGCTCACGGCTTGAAGTTCCTCGAAAGCGAGTACACCGTTTCAGACCTCGAACACTATGCCAGTCAGATTGACCTTCTCTTTGAGGCTGGTGAGAGCCTCGTTGATCTTTCGGACATCAAGACAACCTCGAAGTTTGACAAAGAGAGCGTTTCTTGGCAGTTGAGCATCTACGCATATTTCTTCGAGCTTAACAACCCACACTTGAAGGTAAGAAAGCTCTTCGGTATATGGCTCCGTGGTGATATTGCAGAAATCATCCCTGTAGATCGTCACACAGACACAGAGGTCAAGGCACTCATCGAGGCAGATCAGAAGGACGTTCCCTTCGAGTACAATCCAGCTTTTCCCGACTTCATCACAGAGAATGAAGAGAGCCTAATCGCCCTCGGCAAGACCATCAAGCGACTGCAAGACGAATATGACACCGTTAAGCAGCAGGTCTTCGACAAGATGAAAGAGAGCGGTGAGGGCAGCATCGACACAGGCCGCGTACTCTATACGGTTACAAAGCCGTCCGTCCGCTCTTCCTTCAACAGCAAGGCTTTCAAGAAAGACCATGCAGATATGTACGAGCAGTATATCTCGCAGACCGAAATCAGTGAGTCAATCAAAATAACAATCCGATAAAATGGCAGTATTCAAAATTCTCGGCAACGTCTATCAGATAGGACAGACCGAAACAAAACCGACGCAGACAGGCGGCTCCTTCAGCAGCCGTATGTTGATACTCATTCAGAGACGATACGACCAAGACACAGGCGAAGAGCTTACCCCGAACTATCCGCAGTTTGAGTTCACAGGCAATGCTTGTCAGAAGTTAGACTCCTTCGGCGCAGGTGACAGGGTGCAGGTGTCATTCGACATCGTAGGTGTCAAGTACAACGACAAGCAGACTGGCGAAGAGAGGAACCTTACCAAACTTCGCGGCTTTAACATTGTGCCGTACACCCAGCAACAGCAGTATGTTCCGCAGCAGCCACAGGCAGCAGCACCGCAGTATCAGCCTCAACCACAGGCACAGCCTCAACCGCAATACCCACAGCAGGGCTATCAGCAAGGCGGCTACGTTCCGCAGCAGAACTACCCACAGCAGGGCGGCTATGTCCCACAGCAAGGACAGGGACAGCAGAGATATGATGAATACGGCAACCCACTCCCATTCTGACCGGCTAACATCTTATGATCTATAATGCTCAAAACCCTCTCGACGTGCAGAACGCGAGAACAAGACTTGAACACCTCATTTCTCGCGGCTGCATATTCGAGGTAACAGAGAAGAAGCAGAAGCGCAGCCTTTCACAGAACTCTTATCTTCATCTTCTCCTTGGTTACTTTGCCTCACAGACTGGCAATACACTCGAATGGGTGAAGCAGCAGTATTACAAAAAGACCTGCAACCCCGATTTGTTTGTAGGTGAGAAGCAGGACAAGTTCCTCGGCCTTGTAAAATACATCAGAAGCTCGGCAGACCTCAATACAGAAGAAATGAATCTGTCTATTGAGCGTTTCCGCAACTGGTCGGCGATGGAAGCTGGCATCTACCTTCCCGAACCAACGAACGAGGCCGAAATTGCCGCAATGCAGATCGAGGTCGAAAGATACAAAGTGTATCTCTATTGATACATCTCATGTCAATATAAATTTCTTTTCCCTGCTTGCCTGTGAAGGTAGGCAGTTTTATGGGGGTGTAAGTCGGATGCTCTTCATCGGTTCAAGTCCGATACCCTCGCAAAACCAAAATAAACAAAGCAATATGCCATACTACATGAAAAGGAAGAAGAAAGACCCTTCCGACAAAAAAACAAAGAAGAGCAGGACACCGCCCTCGCTCTCTACCCTTCGAGACAGGCTTGACGCTATCTTCTCAAAGTACATCAGACTGCGCGACGCGATGCCAAGCGGAACCTTCCGCTGTATATCATGCGGCAAGATCAAGCCGTTAGAGCAAGCTGACTGCGGTCACTTCCATTCGCGAATACACATGAGTACGCGCTTTGACGAAGACAACTGCCACGCCGAATGTAGAGCCTGCAACAGATTCAGCGCAGACCATCTTATCGGCTACCGTCAGAACCTCATAAAGAAGATCGGCGAACAGAGATTCCTTCTGTTAGAGATCAAGGCGCACGATTCAAAGAAATGGACTTCCTTCGAGTTAGAGCAACTGGTCAAGTATTACCGTGCTCTTGTTCAGAAGCTCGAAAAGGACAAAGGTTTGAAGCTATGAAAGACCTGTTTGACAATGACCCTGTATTTAATCAGAGGCACAGAGACCGAAAGGGGCGTTTCGCCACCATCGAGAGGGCGATGTTAGACAAGTCCAAAAGAGAGAACACCTTCCTGCGCCTACAGGCAGAGCGATACAGACGTATGGCCGAGACTGCCACGCGAGTAATCATCATCAAAGACAAGATAATCGCCGACCTGCGTAGTAAGTTGGCAAAACTAAAAAATCAAAAATCATAAATTATGAAAGAAACTTTATTTGCAGAGTACGCTCCCGAAGAGAGGAAGCAGATGCTCGAAGACAATGCCGATGAGGTGTTGGAAAAGAACTACACCAGAAAGTTCAACAGCGCAGAGAAGAATATCCGCAGGGCGCGAAATTCAGAAATCGACTTGGAACTTGCAGAGATCGACGAAGAGCTGAAAGCCTTCAAGGAAAAGGTCAAGAACAAGCGTGAGCCACTTGTTACCGAGAAGAAGAAGATTCTCGACGAAATCAAGGCTGATGGCGAGTATATCAAGGGCACGGTTTACAAGATGATTGACCGAGAGAAGAAGGAAGTTAATTTCTACGACGAAGAGGGTGTCCTTGTAGAGTCTCGCCGACTCACCAACGCCGACAAGCAGGTAACTATGAAGTTCAGCCGCGCAACTGGCACAGACAACTACTAACATAATCAACTAACAATCATTTTAGCATGGAACAAGCAAATGAAAAGAAGTGTTTTGTTCATATCGAGCACTACACTGGTGAGAATCCAATCAAGATCATCTATCGTGAGGACAATCCGAAGAAGCAGTATGATCCTGTAGGTATCAAGCTGCCCGAATCATTCAGCATCGACGGAACCATTCACACGGTGCAGGAATGGTTGAGCAAGCGTAAAGACCTTCTCAACATCGACAACTGCCGTCTCGTTGTTGACCGTGACAATGCGAAACTTTTGCTCATCGTAAACGAAGTAAATTCTCGCCCAGCATTTGAAGAAAGTCAGATTGCTGGAATCAATGCCGAAGAGCTTACCTGCAAGCTGGCTCCGAAGTCAACAATTACAGGCTCCATCCAGTTCACCGAAATGTATAAGAAGTTGTGCATCAACAGCGATTACTTTTGGGAACCACAGCGTCTGTCAAAGTTCCTCCGTCTTAACCGAGTTATCTTTGCCAACAAAGAGGATGGTATGGCTCTCGTAAGCACTCTAAAAAATGTCAAGGCCAAAATCAGCAGTGACTACGAGAAGAAGAAGGAACTCCACGGTCAGATCAGCAAGACCGAATACTTCTCACAAGAGGTTTCCCACAACCTTCCAGAAAAGTTCGTTATTGAGCTTGCAATCTTCAAGGGTGCTCCAAAAGAAAAGTACGAGATTGAGATTGACGCTGACATCGTGGACGGCGAGATCAAGGTGCAGTTGCTCTCTCCTGCGATCAACGAAGATGTTGAGATCGCTCGCGACAACCTCATTGATGATGAGATTGATGCTATCAAGGTGCTTTGCCCTAACCTCGTTATTGTAGAGATTTAACTTGTTACATCAGAGGGAAGTCTTTCGGGATTTCCCTCATATAAGAGAAAAGTTATCCAATGTTCCAATTAAGACCATATCAGCAAGAGGCATCTGACAGGGCAGTCGATTTCTTCAACTCGAAGAGCGAGACCAACGCCATCGAGGTACTTCCTACAGGTTCTGGCAAATCCCTTGTGATAGCGGACATAGCCAACAGGTTAGAGGGTCACACACTGGTATTTCAGCCGAGCAAAGAGATTCTTGAACAGAACTTCATGAAATTGTGCAGCTACGGCGTTATTGATTGCTCCATCTATTCCGCGTCGTTTAACTCAAAGAACATCAGCAGAATCACATTTGCCACCATCGGCAGCGTCAAGAACCACAAAGAGCAATTTCGCCACTTCCGCAACGTCATTATTGATGAGTGCCATTTGGTGAACGCGAAAGGCGGTATGTACGAAGAGTTCATCAGAGAAAACAAATGCAAGGTTTTGGGTCTTACTGCAACACCCTACAGGCTATCAACAAGCAGCTTCGGTGCGATACTGAAATTCATCACCCGAACACGTCCGAGGATCTTCATCAAGGTTATCTACCAAGTGCAGATACAGGACTTGCTGAAAATGGGATTTCTCGCAGACCTCAACTATTACGATTGCAGGCCAGCGAACTACGATGAGAGGAACCTTCGAGACAACTCCACAGGCGCGGACTACACAGATCAGTCAATCCTTGCCGAGTATAGGCGTATCGACTTCTACGGCCATTTGGTCAACATCGTAAACAGGCTCCTTGCTCCCAAGGACGGCAAGAAGCGCAATGGCATACTTGTATTCACCCGATTTATACAAGAGGCTGACAGGCTGGCAAGCACCATTCCCAACTGCGCCATCGTTTCGGGCGAGACCAAGAAGCAAGATCGTGAACGTATTCTTTCGGACTTCAAGGCAGGAAAGATACAGGTCGTTGCAAACGTCGGTGTACTCACTACAGGTTTCGATTATCCCGATCTTGATACAATCGTCATGGCAAGGCCGACGAAATCCCTTTCCCTTTGGTATCAGATAGTAGGTCGCGCGATACGTCCTTCACCTGCGAAGCAAACAGGCTGGGTCGTTGACCTTTGCGGCAATATAAACAGGTTTGGCAAGGTTCAAGACCTTCGACTCGTAGAGCCAAAGCCTAATATGTGGCAGGTTCAGACCAAAGGAAGGCCACTCACAAATGTAGCATTCTAAATGAGAAAGAAGAGTTTCACCATTTTCACTGAATCAATAGCGCAGGTTAGTGCAATGAGCGATGCAGATGCAGGCGCATTATTCAAGGCTGTACTTCGGTACTCATTGGATGGAACAGAGCCACAATCCGGCACACTGGTTCATTTTGCCTTTCTTCAATTCAAGCAGCAGATTGACGAAGATGATAACAGGCGAAAGGAAATAAGCGAGAAACGGAAGGAATCAGCAAATAGTCGTTGGGGTATGCAATTGCATGCAAATGGATGCAATTGTATGCAAATGGATGCAATTGCATCACCCGACACTTCACCTGTTCCTCAGCAGCCGAAACAGAAGAAACCAAAAGCAGACCCCGAAGCCATCAAGCAGAGACAAGAAGCGAAGAAAGAGGACTTTTATCAGTCGCTCGTTCCTTTCGTGAAAGTCTATGGCAAGGAAATGGTGAGAGAGTTCTTTGACTACTGGACTGAACCTAACAAGTCGGGCAGTAAGTGGAGGTTTGAATTAGAAAAGACATGGGACTTGTCGCGCAGGTTGAACACTTGGGCATCGCGCAACAGGGTTCCTTCATCATCATGCAATGGAAACAATCGGACAAGTAATCAAGAAGCAGCAAAGAAACGTCAAGAAGATGCAGCAAGCATCATCGCAAGACTCGCAGCAGAAGACGATGCTCGCTCGTAAGTACGGCAATCGTGATGCGTTCCTTACGAAATACAATCCTTCGTTTCAGATGCAGATTTGCTCCAACGCACAAGTATGTTTCTTCGGTGACTACCCTACGCTGGCTGCATTGAGGCAAAGCTACGGCGAAAATGCTCCAAAGATGTGGCTCATTCCTCAGCTCGTAAACCTATCCGAATACTGCGGCGTGAAGGACAAGCTCGAAGGTACTCCGCTTGAAGAGACAGCCTTTGTGATAGCAACCGAATACTACTACCTCAAAGTGTCAGAAATGATGCTCTTCTTCTACAGGTTCAAAACTGGCCGCTACGGTCGCTTCTATGGAAATGTTGACCCTCTTGTCATTGCTACCGCCCTGCGAGAGTTCGTCAAGGAAAGAAACGCAGAGTATGACCGGCAAGAGAAAGAGGAACGTGAGAGACAAGCAGAAATCTCCAGTAAGAACGCTATCACTTGGGAAGAGTATTGCAGACTTAATGACATTAAAGACAAAGACAGACCTTTTTAACAACTCTATATATTAACTTTTAACATCAAACTCAAAATGAACGAAACAAAGGTTATTCAGTTAGCTATTCCTGCTGACAAGAAAGCAGAGTGGCAAGAAGTAAACGGCAAGACCGTCCTCGTAATGGTTGACAACGAGGCAGAGACTCCAACAGACAACCGTCCTGTAACAGAGCGCATCAAGACATTTGAGGACGCTATGATTGCAACTGGCATGACTATCCCCTACCTGTCTGATGAGCAGTTGAAGCAGTTCCCTAATGATATTGTCGCTTTCTTGAAGCTCCGTATCATCTGCGCGGCTCTCAACGGCCTCACTGAAACAACACTCAACGAGTTTCCTACATTCCATGAGGACGAATATCGCTGGTTCCCTTGGTTCACTCTTTGGACGCAGGATGAGATTGACAGCATGACCGAAGAGGAAAAGGCGCGTAGAGGGTTGCTGTACGTCGGCAGCTCTGCGGATCACGGCTCGCCATGCGGTCTCTCGGCCTCGTACGCGAATGACGGTTTCTCGTCCTCGCACGCGGGCCTCGGGTCTCGCTTGGCTTTGAAGACCGAGGAACTGGCCATCTATTGCGGCAAGCAGTTCATTGAATTGTGGGCAGACTTCTGCTTCAAATCAAAGGAAGAGTAAGTTTTATCAAAGATGCAGACTGGGCAACACCTGTCTGCATCTTCAAAACTCCTTTGATATATGGCAAGCAAAGAAAAGGACTGGCTGACCTGTTCGATGGAAAGCATCGGTGCAGAACTGATACGCATTGCGAAGGACAGGAAGCAACGAGCAGAAGAGGCTTTGAACATATTTCTTGACTATGGCATCAAGGCTTTCGATATTTTCAAGGTGCGAGAATGTAGCTCTTTCCAAGAATGGACGCAGAAAGTCCTGTCTGAAGATGAAGAATACAATCACATTCTGATGAGGTGGATGCAGGACGTGAACAAGAGCATCAACAACGGCGAGACCTGCGATTTCTTCGGACATACCTACGAGAGTACCTTCCAAGGCAGAGGCAAGGCATCAAGCACAGGACAATTCTTCACTCCCGAAAGCATTTCTACGCTGATGAGCAAGATAGTGAATTACAACATTGACTACAACAACAAGATTATCACCGTCTCTGATTGCTGCTGCGGTAGTGGAAGACTGCTTCTTGGATTCCTCGCAGATCAACTCGCCAACAGGGAAGAGCTTAACCGTCACAGATACGTCTTCTATGCCGAGGACATTGACATCGTTTCATGCAAAATGACGGCTCTGAACCTCATGGCGCATTGCTTATACGGCTCCGTAGTATGCCATGACGTTCTGAGGAATAACCCACCCCACACGGTTTATATCGTCAATGAATGTCAAGTGCCATATCCTAACGCCACGATGGGCATACGCACGCTGACAGGCGAACAGGCAGAAAGATGGTGGCTGAATGGCGGAAATGCCTCTCTTCCTACATTCTACGGTGATGAATGGCAAGGACGTTATGACGATGAGCCGCAAGAGCCAGCCGATGATCCTGTAGTCGCAGAAGAGAAGATGGAACCTCAAAAGAGACAAGAACCAATTCAATTAACATTGTTCGATGATATGTTTTAGTTATGAATGGTATAGTAAAGATTACCACACCAACAGCACGAAAGGAACACGTCTGCTGTGTGTGTGGTAAGCCAATCAAGAAGGGCGAGAAGTATTTCAACATCGCCGTCAAGGAAGGTGGCAAGCTGGTGAGCAAGAAGACACACTACACCTGTCGCTTGGAACAGGAAAAGCCTACGGAGGCTGTTCCAATGACAGAAGAGCAGTTCAAGCAGGAAATGCACAATGATTCTGTTATGATGCTCGAAAAGTTCTCATTTCAAGAGAACATGGAGATAGCATTTGTTCCCCTTATTATTACCGAGGTGGCTTGGTACTATGCAGAGCGGACGATGAGCAAGGCCGCATATCACAAGGTGTCAGAGACCGTCAGATTGAGCAGAACCGTGAAAAACCTCCATAAAGAATATGAGGAAATGGTCGCTAAAGACCTTGATTTTGCTCACCGTTCCCACTACAAGGCGCAATCCAAGCAATTCATTGAGATTTGTCAGAATGACCTTACCCTCCTGTGGTTCTCTGTCAATCAGATGTTGAAGAATGACTGGTATCACCTCCGCTATCTCGATATGAGAACAGACGCATACTGCGGCGTGGTAATGTGCGAGCTTCTTTTCCAGCACAACAAGCGGATCGCAAAGATGGTCGGTGAGAGAACAGGGAATTTCAACGAGTACAACAACCCGAAGATTGAGGCCTTGAAAGACTGTTTGGAGTCCTACGTCTCTCCTGCCGAGTTGAGTATAACAGGACACGTCAAGACCTCGCTCGACATCATGAAGAAGAATCTCAAATGTATAGAGTTTAATTTGGTATGAGTGATGAAGCATACAAATTCTTTCTCATGGCGGTGGAAGATGCCACATTGAGAACGCGCTATTACAATGGCGAGAAACATTTGCTTTCGCAATGTTCAGATAGCGAGAAGAAGATGCGAGACTACATGAACAGCAAACTGGCTGTCATGCGTCGGCAAGGTTTTCAAAATGTTCCTGCGGACATTCCGCAAAGATTATACTACAAGAAAAAATGACACAATTTGAACGTAACGAACAGATAGAGGACGCTGCAAAGAAGTATGCGGACGAAAATTCTGAATGGGAAGGTGATTACGTCGATGCAGTAAATCATTTCACAGCTGGCGCAGACTGGGCAGATGATAACCCGATGAGCCGATTCAACATATCAGATACAGATTATGTTTTTGGCCACCTCCAAACAATCATCAATGATGCAGAGCGAATGACTACAGGCAATATGGCGCACAACCGCTCTTCGATCCTTCTTCTTGCGCGTGACGCAATGAGGAAATTCAAGCAGATTCCAAAGGTTTCTCCCGAAGACAAGGAGAAGTACCTTATCAGCAAAGAACTCTTCGAGCTTATTGTCTCTTGGTTCCAGTGGGATATTGATATGTGTGAGAAGATCACGACAGGCAATGTCAGCCATAATATCGCTACCATTAAGGCACACGCGAGGAACTCAAAGAGTTTCATCGAGAAATATAGCAAACTTTTAGATGATAAAGACTAAAGCGAAGATTTTAACGAAATAGACAAAAAATGAAAAAAGTTACATTCACCATCTATGGCTGGAAAGACCTGTCAAAGTGGTTTTGGGATAAGTTCTGCTTTCCCAGAAGAAAGCTGGTAACGGAATGGCTCGACTATCACAATGAGAACATTCGTTCACGGCTCGAACCTCTGCTTATTGAGGCTCTGAAACTTGACATCGACAAGAAGGAAGACGAAGAGAAGCTGGTCGATCTGAACGAAAGAATTATCTTCATCCTCAAAGAAGAAACTGAAATAACAACCGATTTGATTATAACCTGCAAGTAATATGAAAAAGATAACTGAAAAACTTGAAGAAATGATTGACAACGAGCTTGGCAATTCATCCTTCAACAATGAAGAGTGCAAAGAAATCCTCGAAGACCTCCGCGATCGCATTTCAAACAAGATTGACGCTTGCGAGGAAGAAGTATATAAGTAACACTCATTATGAAAATGAACATCAACATTCGTACAACCGTCGATGTGAAGACCCTGTTTATTAAGGCAGGTGTCAGATACTGGCAAGACGGCGAGGTCAACGGACAGGATGATATTTCCTTTGAAGAGCAGGAGAAGGGTGTCAAGCCGCGTATGCCTTTCGCCGTGTTGACCGGCAAGAAAACAGGCATCGCTCCCAAAGGTGAATACCAATGGCAGATCAAGATTGATCTCGAAAGCGGAAAGATTCTCGACTGGCCACAAGGAACCACCGCAAAAGTCCATTATAAGACCTGCGATGATAACACCTTCATCATTCTTGACGAACATGGCAACCAAATAGGGCAAGAGTATATGAGCTACGTTCCTCCATTCCTCGGTGAAGAAGGAGACTATATCATCTTTGAAATTTTGGAGGACGGAACGATCAAGGATTTTCGCTGCACAGGTGAGGACATCGAGGACTTGATTGAATATAGTTACCACAAACAATAAATCCAATGTTTACACTCCGTATTCCTACAAGCAAGGCAGACTTCAACGAGATTTTCCGCGAGAAGTCTGATAAGCGATACCGCCATAACAAACAAGTGGTTCGCAATATGTATAACGACATCGTTTCTACCCTTTCGGCTAAGAATAAGAATTTTCGAGAGCCGAAGGAACTCAAAGACTGCCTCGTTCGCGGTCTGAAAGCAATCGAGTAATGGAAGACAAAGAGCTTCTTGAATATGCCGACAAATACGCTTCTGAATTAGTCAGAGGTATGTGTTTTGAGGTGCAAATGTCTTTACCATCAAACCTACAGGATAATATCAAGGCAGGAACCGTCACTACTAAAGAACAGGTGAAAGAATACTGCAACTGGTATTTGGGAAAGGCATATAAATAAATTAACCCCAAAATAAAGAACAATGAACAAGGAAAAGTTACAGGACATTTCCGACAAGGCTCACTCTATCAATGTGGCCAACGGGTTCAAAGAGGCAAGCCGCAAACGCTCCCTCGCCCTCATCATCGGTGAGCTTGCAGAAATGCTCGAAGCTGACCGCAAAGGCAAGTGGTCTAAGAATCTCATTGCCGACCTCGTTAAGCGAGAAAGCAACCTCCTGCATGGCATGACCATCGAACAGGCTCATAAGTTCATCATCGAGAATGATGTCGCTTGGTTTAAGGAAACCGTCAAGGACACAGCAGAAGACGAACTGGCAGACGTAGTGATCCGTATTACTTCCTGCCTCGCTGCCTGTGGCTACAAGATGCAAACTGATTGTGTAGATGTTTTTGATGCCCTCGAAATTGACACTTTCGACGCTCATGTTTCAGAACTCATATTCGAGTTTATGCGTAACGTCGCTATTCATGGCCACGATAACGAGGAACTTGAATACACAGCACACGCCTGTTTTGCCTTCGCCAAGCACCTCGGCATTGATCTTGAATGGCACATCGAAGCCAAGCTCAACTACAACAAGACGCGGCCTTACCTCCACGGCAAGACATACTAACAACATCGCCCCTGTTGCCTTTCGCGGTGGCAGGGGCTTCAACCATTAAAACGAATAATGAAGCACAGAATCTTACGCACAACATTTGTCCTCCGCAATGGCAAGGAGATTCACGATTTCAAACAAGTCATAGTGGAAGACCTCGAAAAGTACAGAGAGAGCCTTAAAAAACCAAAGTACAAAACTATAAACTTTGCCTACGAAGTTGTTTCAGATCATGACAATAGCAGAACGAATAAGCAAGATTAGGAACATTCGAGCACAGAAAGCGCATCTTAATCGTGAGGAACAGGACTTGTCGAAGCCGCAGTTTACCGACCTCGACAAAATACCCTCCCTATTTGACAAACTTGCAGAACAGGCCGATCTAAAGAACAAGGACAATACGAAAATGTTTATCTTCATCGTCTTTGCGCTATACTCCCCAACGTCATGCGCTGAAAGGATGGTGAGGACAGGTGTAAGAAAAAGAATCGCCAAACTGCTTCGTGTTAGCAATTCTGCTGTCACGATTCAGTTCAGCGATGCAAAGATTCTGTATGAGAAGCACCGATTGTTTCACTCGGAAGTTGACCGCCTCTATTCCCTCATCATTGAGTAAAATCGAAGAGCGAAATATCCTTTTGCTGGATCAAGAGGAAACAGGACTCTGAAATAATCGGTGATGTCCTCGCGAGACTTGGCAGTCGGCGCGTTTAGGTCGTATATTCCCATATCTACAGCGGCCTGTGCCAGCTTCGCGTCAAGAGGTATCTGCAAGTCAATCGCCTTTATCCAGCTTCCCCACAAACCAAGGTCAGCTCCGTTCTTTCTGACCATAAGACGAAGGAACGTCCAAATCTTCTTCTGTGGGTCGTATGGGCTATCGGGGAACACACCTTCGATACCTGCGTTCTTGAAAATGTTCACGAAGAAGGAAGTCAAGTCTTGATTATATCTGACGGACAACTGTACGCTGCGCTCTATCGTCTGCGTGGTCATGATTATTTCGTGCATCAGCATAAGAAGCTGGAGCGTTTCAGTATCGAAGGCATAGTCCAGCATATACATTTCGAGGTCGATGTATTCCCACACACTTTCAGTTCTTTTCTGAACCGTCTTCAAGAAATCCTCGACTCGCTCCTTATCCTGCTGGTCGTTGCATGTCATGGTCGCACAGGCAAAGAACGCGAGAAATTCAACGTCCTTTGCCTCATGATTGATCTTATAGGAGTGAAGTATCTCAATGAAGGTGCCATTGAAGCTGTCTCTCTGTTCGCCTTGAAAAGCGAGTGACATTATTTCGAGCCTGTTCATGATCTGTCCTTTCTGTGTACGCTTACCACGTTGCCAAGATGAAAGACGGCAAGCCACCAAGCGATTTTCTTCTCACCCTGACCGAATATCTTTGCAGGTTCAAATGTGATGCTTTCAACCTCTACGGTGGCCGTGTCTCGCTCTTTGGCATAGCCTACGGCGATATTGAGGTATTTTATAGGCTTTGGTAGAAATGGAAATTTGCCGTCGTTGTAATCGTCAACAAAATACTCTTCATCGTCTTCGGTGCAAGACGGATTGAGTACAAGGTTGCCCAGCGCATCATGAAGCAGGTATCTTGTTGAAGTGATGCCATACTTTACCTCACGATACTCTTCTTTCTTTGTACCTGCAATGATTTGATCAAAGTAAACCTGTTTTATCGGCAGGTACAGAGTATTTTCTTTTGTCTGTGCAATAGCCATATAATTGTGTTCATTATCGTTCAAAAAAAATGTTACATTCGCCAGTTTCTTCAAAATGACTCGTTACAAGGCCAAACTTGTCGTTTACGCAATGAGTTGTGTCGTTTGTATATTCAGCATCTTCTTCATCTGCCCAATCAACACATTTTGCACATATCTTCATGCGCTCATCGCGAGAAAGCTGGCACGGATAATTAGCGTGTCTGTATGCCATTTGTCTTCTTGCATTTGAGGTTCTTGATTTTGAACTTTTTGTAGTAGCTATCGAATTGAAGTTCTAACCAGTATTTGATGTTTTCTTTCATTTCAGATACTGACATATCTTCATAGGGGTTGCTGAATCGCTTCAAGGTGATCGTGAAGGACACCTCGAAAGTCTCATCTTTGACCTGTGCCATGATCATTCAGTTTTTGAGAAAAAAGTAGCAATATCACATTGTAAAACATCTGCCAGCCGCATCAAAAAGTTTATATCACAACTATTCTTATACATTGAGAATGTTGAGCAATCTAATTTGCTTGCTACAGAATACGGCTTTAGATGCTTCGATTTGATAACTGCTTTAATGTTGTTTACAAGCCAATTTGGTGTATCTCTCTTATATGTGACGGCTTTGTCTTCTAACCTGTGCCTTTTGGTATGTTCAGAAGACGTAATAGCTTCTAAATTTTCAAATTCATTGTTGCATTTGTTGCCGTCTTTATGGTGAATAATACAATCAGCAGGTATCTCTTTGCCTGTATAGAACTCATAAACGTCTCGATGAAGCGTATGACCTTCTTTGCCATGAAAGTATTCAGAGTAAGGGGTCTTTCGATAGATGTTACCATTAAATTCGACGGTCAAGATAACTTGATTGCCTTCGCATACAAAAGATTTAACCTGTCTCATTATGTGTTGTCAGCTTTCTCTACGAGTGCTTTGAGGTCTTCAACGCTCTCTACCTTGTGAATCTCTTTGTTTATCTCAACAAACCCCAGCACATCAGTCTTTTCAGATGCAGGTTCTTCTTTGTAGAAGTCTGCAACATCGCAACCAACCGCATCCGCAATTCGTTGCAGGGTCTTTTGAGTTGGATTTCGTTGTAGGTTCTGCATCAGAGTAACGCGCGAAATGCCAATGCGCCTTGCCACCTCAGTAAGTGTCAAGCCGCGTTCTTTAATTACTGCTTTTACGTTCATAATACAAAATATAAATATGTATGATTTTGGTTTGACGCTGCAAAGATAGAAAGTATTTTTGAAACCACCAAATAAAATTGCAAAAATGTTTGATTTGAGTCATACTTTTAACATTTACCACGTCAAAAAGTATGATTTTTGTAAATAAAAGTTAAATATGACTCAAATCATACATTTTTTTATTGTTTTATTTGGTAGTATGAAAATAATCATATATCTTTGCAGCGTGAAATAAGAAACAAGCTAATAAATATAATATGAAAAAGGCTCAAAACATACAAGTAGGTCGCAGGTACATTTATCGCGCTTTGTCCGATGATTGCAAATATCATCAGTACGAGGTTGAGGTATCAGAGGTATTTGACGATGAGGTCGCAAAGGTCTTCAAAGTTGGCGAAGATCATCAGACTGGCAAGAATGTTTGGATAACTAACTTATACGAAATATAATAATGATTGCACTTAGACAACAATTCTGCATTGAACACAAGAATGTAGAAGAACTAATCAAGAGAAACGAGCAGATAGGTTCAGAGGTCGTTTCTGTAGTAAACGAAAACTTTACCTCGCTGCAAGCTACATTCATAGCTGACGATTTGGGTATAGTTATCTATGTTCGTGGCAAGGGTGATAATTTGGTCGATTTTTGCCTTTTCGATGTAGCTGTTAAAAAGATGCAAGAGCGCATCTACAAGTACCCAACACCTTCGATTCTTGAAATAATGTTATAACCGATGGCAGAGATATTCAGAGCACTCAACGATAAGACCGAACAGGTTCAGCCAAAGAACGGCAATGACTTTTCACTCGAAGAGCTACAGGCAATAGTCAAAGGCTACGTTCAGACCGTCTATTTGTCAAACGACAAGGTTATGGTAATGAACGAAGAGGGCAAGTTATTAGGACTCGATTACAACATGAAAGCCACAATGCTTTTGAGATTAAACGGTTATTACGATTACGTTGTTGGTGACGTTCTTATTTGTGAATCATCAGAAATAAAATAAATATGGCACATTCAGAAATTATCAATTCAATCGTGAGTATAATCTTCGACAAGTTCAGCGTCGAGAGTATCAGAACAATGGGCTTGCCTACCTTCTGCAAAGAAGTAGAGACGGTGGCAGCACAGAACAACTACCAGCTAACCTACAAGGACAAGAACGCGGTCATTGTGACAGCGGCAAGAAAGGTACGATAACAAACAGGTAACGAATGGGCTAACCACATATTCACAAATCACAACAATATGCAAGAGAACAATCAGCAGCAGAATGAGTCTGCACAGGTAGAGAATCCACAGGTAGAGTCACAGGTCAAAGAGCAGCAGTCACAGGCAGATCAGCAAGAGCAGCAGCCTGCCGTACCCGAATTTGAGGACGGCGATATTATCACCGACGGCAAGGACGAAATCGGCATCTATCGCGATCAGTCGGACAGTTTTCTTCACTTTCATGTCAAGTGCGACTTTTCGAGCGGTGAACTTAATTACGTTTCGGTCGAGGCCGTTGCATCGAAGAAGTGCGGCAAGTGGCGCAAGGTCACAACCCTCGAAGCGCAATTCTTTGCCGCTGCAATGTCAAGACTATCGAATATGATAAAGCATCGTGACTAATAACCATCACACAAGACCGCTTGCACAGGTTCAAAAGACCCCTGCAAGCGGTCTATTTTATGCTATTTTCTTACCTATTCGACGAAGGTAAACAAACGCACGGCGAAAGATTATCGCATACGCGCGATAATGTGTATCTTTGCCGCAGTAAAATTTCAAAGCACAATGAGAACATTAAATCTTTCAATCAAACAGAAGTACCTTGACGCTATCAAAGAGGGTCGAAAGGTGCAAGAGTTTCGCGAGGTTCGCCCTAACAATGTCAAGAAGTACCTGCAACTGGATGAGAAAGGCTTCGAGATAGAGGACGAAAATGCCAACGCGCTCCCTATTGTGTATGACACCATCCATTTCACCAGCAAAGAGACAGGCGATACCGCCGACGTTGAGGTGAAGGGTGCTCGATGTGAGATCATGGTTGACGAAAACAGAAACCCGATCGAATATGAGTACGGCGGTCAGATATGGGTCGTTGAAAGAGTTGTTTATGACCTCGGCAAAATCATTGGGCATACCGTGAGCAGTCGTTCCTAATAATCAAAACAAAAACGTATTGAACTATGGCAAGACAGACTTCAATTCAGAGACGCATCAACGGCGCAACAGGTGCTTACCTCGGTAACTCAAACCGCCGCCAGTTGGTTGCAGGCAACCGCCTCGGTAGCCATCAGACCGTTTACCGTCAGCTTCGCAAATCCTTTGGTCTCTCCGCAGGTTAAGCTATGACGCTGAATGAACGTACATACAGGACGATTGACGCTGTTAGGAAACACTCCGACAGCGCAATCGTCTTCTGTAGTTTGGGAAAGGACTCCCTCGTAACGCTTGATTTGATTTATCCTCGCTTCAGCAGGATCGTCTGCGTCTTCATGTATTTTGTTCCCAACCTCGAACACATTGACAGGTTCATCAACTGGGTAAAGACTCGCTATCCGAAGGTGGAGTTTATGAAGGTGCCACACTGGAACATGTCATATATCCTTCGTGCAGGTCTCTACTGCGTTCCGAATCCGAAGGTCAAGCTTATAAAGCTGGCCGACGTGATCAAGGCTATCAGATTGAAGACTGGCATCGAGTACACCTTCTTGGGAATGAAGAAAGCGGACGGCATGAACCGCCGCCTAATGCTGAAAGGATATGAGCAGGAGGACTACATACACAATGGCTGTGCCTATCCGCTTTCGGACTGGACGCAAAAGGACGTGCTGGCATACATGAGGCAGAATAACCTGCCGCAGCCTGTCAGATACTCCCTAAAGGCAAGTTCTGGCGCAGGTTTCAATATTGATTGTTTCCTGTGGCTCCGCGAGAACTTCCCCAACGATCTACAGAAGATATATAAGACCTTCCCGATGAGCGAGAGGATCATTTTTGAGTATGAACACCAACAATCCGAAGACGATCAAGATTAACCGTCCTCCGCACAGAGGCGGCGGCACAATCAAGAGAGTCTGAAAACATAAAGTGAGCAGTCAAATGAGCAGTAATATAAACGTCAGCAAATACTTTACCGGCAGATATGTGGAGCTTAAACGCTCACAGATGCACTTTGCCGACTACAACCCTCGCGAGATCAGCGAGGAAGAGAAAAGAAACATCAAACGCGGCATCAAGAAGTTCGGTCTTCTTGGCGGTTTGGTTGTCAATCAGCGGACAGGCTTCACCATCGTACAAGGACACCAGCGTATCACCTGCATGGATGAGCTGGAACACTACAACCCCGAAACCAAAGAGAACGACTACATAGTCAGAACAGAGGTCATAGATGTTGACTTGAAGACGGAGAAGGTTATCAATGTCCTTCTGAACAATCCAAACGCGCAAGGCAAGTGGAACCGCGACAAGCTCGCAGCCCTCGTTGTTGATATGGACGATGACTATAAGGATGCAGGTATCTCCGACAGCGACTTATCCCTTCTTGGCCTCGACTACAAGTTTCAGACTTCCGCAGAGCAGGATATTGCCAGCTCTCTCGGCGAACTCATGCAGGGCGTAGAGGAAGAGAAGGCCATCAAGCGCGAAGAGAGACAGGCAGAAAGACAGGCCGAGCGTGCGGCAAAGGTCGCACACATGAAGGAAGTCAAGCAGCAGGTCAAGGAGGCGGCAGCAAAGTCCGCTGATAACATGG
This sequence comes from Prevotella sp., assembly GCA_045597565.1. GTDB lineage: Bacteria > Bacteroidota > Bacteroidia > Bacteroidales > Bacteroidaceae > Prevotella. The sequence continues at coordinate 24,998 of JAZLKJ010000174.1, forward strand.
ACGCTTATATAATGCTATCCTTTTCCACCATAGAAGCACGAAATATCTTCTTGCAGCGATTCGGCTACCCAGCCGATTCAAAGTTCATCAAGGGTGAGGACTTCGATAACAAGATTGAGGCGGTAGATTACGACGATAACGAGGAATGACACTATGAGCGCACAGAAGAAATTCAACTATGACGGCAAGGATTTCTACGATGCTATAGGAAACCTCGCCAGCCGTGACTACAACGATGAAGAGATTGCCCTTCACATAGGCGAAGAGGTGAGAAATATCATCGAGGCACGCAATGACCGTATCGTGAACAAGATCATGGAAGGTCAAATTGATGCAGAAGACGCTCCCGAACTGGAAGAAACGTCGAATATCCCCGACTCTATCACGGTCTCTGTCTTCTCCAAAATGAAGAATGGCAACTATGAAGGATGGAGCGAACAGGAAAACAAGCTACGATCCATGCTCATTTCGCAAGTATTGGAACGTGCGCGGTCAAAGCTCTGCCTTGTCTATAAGGGAGTATATGACAAGCTCGCCCTTGGCAAGTGGAAGACTAAGAGCGTCACGACAACCACCTCCGAACGCATGGGCAAGGATGGCAATATGTACACCGAGACACAGACCACCGAGACCACGCAGGACGTTGCTCCGAACCTACAGGCACTCACGATGTGGCGATTCCACCACGATAAGGAGTTCCGCGAGGAAATGGCTGCAATGAAGCGCATGGACGTGACGGTAGAAGACAAGGGAATTGACAAGATCAATATCTCTGTTTCGTATAACAAGAAGGAAGACCTTGACCTCCAAGAAAACAGCCATCAGCAATGAATGAACTGAATCTGCAATGTACTCCAGTCTTCGCTCGCGCCCAAAAAGCATTTGAAAGCAAGCGTTTCAATATCTATGTGTTTGAGGGAGGAAGCCGAAGCAGCAAGACGTATTCGCTTATTCAGTTTTTCATTGTACTGGCTCTGACCCACACCGAGCGCAAGCGCATTGCCTGTTGCCGAAAGAAAGGTACTTGGCTCCTTGCTACCGTATGGGTTGACTTCACTTCTATCCTCGCAGATATGGGCTTGCTTGGGCAGGTCTATATCAACAACTCGAAACACATCATCAGAATAAAGAACTGGACGTTTGAGTTTGTTGGTCTCGACGATACGCAGAAGCTCCACGGTCTTACGAGTGATGCCTTTTGGATAAATGAGGCAATGGAGGCAAGCAAGGACGATTTCGACCAGCTTGAGCAACGATGCAAGGATTTTGCCATCTTGGACTACAACCCATCGGCAGAAGAGCATTGGATATATGACAATGTTTGTCACAGACCCGACTGCTACTTCGATCATTCCACGATGCTTGACAATCCGTTTATCCCTCAGAACATGAAGAGAAAGATTCTCTCCTATGAGCCGACGGAGGAAAACTACAGGAACGGAACGGTTGACATCAGAAAGTGGAAAATCTACGGCCTTGGTGAGCGTGCGAAGCTCGAAGGTCTCATATTTGACAAGGTTTCCATAGTCAAGGAGATTCCTTTCTTCGTCAAACGCAAGTGGCGTGCCTTGGACTTCGGCTTCACCAATGATCCGACGGCCATTGAGACGGTTGGCTTTCATGACAACTGCCTGTATATTGATGAAGAGTGTTATGACACGCGTATGACAACTCCCGAAATCATTGACAGGCTCAAACAGCAGGAAGAGGCAAGGACTCGAAGGATTTGGTCGGACAACGCTGAACCTCGCGAATGTACCGAGATTCAGAACGCAGGACTGCCAATCAATCCGACACAGAAGGGCGCTGGCTCCATCCTTTTCGGCATCGACTTCATGCAGGGTCTCAAACATATCTACGTCACAGAGCGGTCTTTGAACGTCAAGAAGGAGTTCGACAACTACACTTGGCAGCAAGACCCGAAGACTGGCAAGTTCATCAACGTACCTGTTGACAGCTATAACCACGCCATTGACGGCATCAGATACGTCTGCTATATGGAATTGCTCGGCCATGCCAACAGGAACATGAGACAGCAGAAGCGATACAATGGTTATTTCTAAAACTGAAATAGTATGAATAGTACATCTGAAATCTTTGCACTCCCTACTTGGGAAGAGAGAATCAGCTTTATAAAGAAGTCACGTCGGACGGAGCATCCTGCCGTCGGTGAGCTTATGGATGCTTGGTTTACAAGCAGGCACAGGGTCAACGATAAGAAGTTCCGTAAGAACATGAAGACCCTTGTCAAGGACGGCTATGTTGACGATAAGGGCAAGGAATATCCTCCCGAATTTGAAGAAGAAGAGGTCGCTCGTATCGCCCTCCCACTTGAACAGGACATCGTGAACATTCACGTTGCCTTTACCGTCGGCAATGAACCTCAGATAAAGACTGACACAGAGGATGAAAAAGAGATGGACGTTCTGCGACTGGTCAAGAAGATCGGCAAGGACAACAAGCTCCGATTCATAAATAAGCGCGAGGTGCGTTCTTGGCTGTCAGAACAGGAGGTTTGCGAGTATTGGTATCGAGACAACGACAAAGGCAGCTTTTGGAGCCGTGTTTGGCAGAAGATCAAGAGCCTCGCTGGTATCAAAATAACTCCGACCGACAAGATGCGCGTACAGGTGTGGTCTCCATTTAAGGGTGACAAGCTCTTTCCTATCTTCTCCGATAACGGCAATGACTTTCTTGGAATTGGCCGTGAATATGAGGTTAAGAAAGAGGATTCCACCACCGCTATAAGGTTTATGCTTGTCACAGAAGATTTTGTCTATCTCCTAAAGAATGACAACGGAAATTGGGAGGACGTTGAGGGCTATCCTTTCAAGCACGGCTTTTCAAAGATTCCTGCACTCTACCGCTATCGCCCCGAACCTCTCTGCAAGAATATCACAGGTGCGCGTGAGTCTCTTGAAACTCTCACCTCCGACTTTTCGGACGCAATCAAGATGAACTTCTTCCCTAAGCTCATCCTCGAAGGTGACTTGGCCAACGGAGGCGCAGAGAACATAGGAAAGTCTCACCTTCTCAAAATAACAGGTGGAGGCAAGGCTTACTACCTCGACTGGCATCAGACCTCCGACATGGTAAAGACACAGATGGATAACCTGCTTGTCCGATGCTACTCCCTCACAAATACGCCGCTCATCGCATTTGATCAGTTGAAGAATACAGGAACCTTCCCAAGCGGAACCTCCTTCGACTATATGTTCATGGCCACGCTCTTTGCCGTTGACCGGCACTGGGAGGACATGGGCGAGTTTTTCCAGCGACGTGTCAACTTCCTCACCGCAGCCGTCGGTGATCTTGTTCCCTCCCTCGAAGCTCCAAGCAAGACACTTGAAACAGAGGTGGAGCAGAAGCCTTACCGCATCGAAGATCTCTCAAAGAGAATCAGCGACGCAGCAACAGGCGTAGAGAAGGGAGTTATGTCACGAAAGCAGGGTGTCCTGCTCGTTGGTATAACAGATGAGTTCCAAGAGGAACTTGACGAAATTGAGGCTGACATCGAAAAGCAGAGCCAGCAGCAGCCAGCAACTACTACTTAAAAACTTTTTTCACATTTGAGTTTGACAGAGAGTGATTCTTCGTGAGAAGGGTCATTCTCTTTTTATTATATATAATATGTATGACTAAAAGCATTTATTGCTATATACACGTATTTATTATAATCGTTGCGTTTTGATTGAATAAACACATACAAAAAACGCTAAAAATAGCACAAAAGTATGATTGTTTGCAAACAAATGTTAAAAATGACTTTAATCATACATTTTTTTGCAAAATAATTTGGTAGTATGAAAATAATCATATATCTTTGCAACGTGAAATTAAAACGAACAACAAATCAAACTTAAAAATTCAATAGTTATGGCAACTCTTAATCAGCAAATCGCAAACATCTTTGAGTCTTCTTCAAGTGTAGCATCTATCACACGCGCTCTTCGTGGTTTAGGACTTGAACAGCGCGAGGTAAACAATCTGCTTTTCACATGGGGTATCACCAAGCAGAACTCTATTGAGAACATCACCTTTGGTGTAGAGATTGAGTGCTACAACGTAGAGCGTGAAGAAATAGCACAGCGTCTTCGTGAGGCTGGTGTCGCTTGCTTCGTTGAAGGTTACAACCATCGCGACCACAGAGACCACTTTAAGGTAGTTACAGACGCTTCTTTGACTGGTGGCAATACCGCAGAGGTTGTTTCGCCAATCCTCAAAGGCAAGAAGGGTATGCAGACGCTTGAAAAGGTTTGCAAGGTGCTGAACGAGATCAATGCCAAGGTCAACAAGTCATGCGGTCTTCATGTTCATTTTGGACTTGACAAGATTGACTTCAAGACCTATCAGAACATCTTCATCAACTATGCAAGAATTGAGAGTGTGATTGATTCATTCATGCCACAGAGCCGCCGCGAGAATGGCTACTGCAAAGGGTTTCGCTCATTTGGCAACAACATTTATGAAATGCTGTCATGTGCTAACAGCAAGGACGAAATCGCAGAAATCTTCATGAATGACCGCTACTACAAAGTGAACCCTATCGCCTATCAGAGACACAACACAATCGAGTTTCGCCAGCACAGCGGCACAACCGATTTTGAGAAGATGAGCAACTGGATCGAGTTTCTGAAAGCCCTCATTGAGTTCTCTAAAAAGAACCGCCTCGCAAGTGCTTCGAGCATCGACGAACTGCCATTCATCGGCACAGAGCGCAAGCGATTCTACAACGCAAGAAAGGCAGCCCTCGCATAAGAGGACTGCCACCACATAACAAGAATTATCAACGACTAAAATATAAAATACTATGTGTGTAATCGTATTTAAGCCAGCAGGCACAGAAATGCCAAAGAACGAGATCATCAGAGCGTGCGCAAGAGCAAACAGAGACGGCTTCGGATTCTGTACCCCCACCAAGTTCTACAAGTCAACGAGCTTCGAGAGATTCAGAGAGCAGCTTGCCAAGGTAGAGACAGACGAACCCTGTATCATGCACTTTCGCTATGCCACACACGGCAATGTCTGCAAGGGCAACTGCCACCCCTTCAAGCAGGGTGACGTATATTTCGCACACAATGGCGTTTTGAGCATCAGACCCTATGCAGGTAAGACAGACAGCGAGACCGCCTTTCTGAAATATATCTACCCAGCAATCGCGAAGCACGGCTTTCATTCATCAGAGGCAGACAAGGCAATCGAAGACACCATTGAGGGCACACGCTTTGCGCTCATGCAGGGTGAAGATGTTCGCCTGTTCGGTGACTTCAAGCAGATAGAAGGGTGCTTCTACTCAAACGAACGCTTTATGTACTATATGTATATGTTTTAATTTCACCATAAGACCATAACCACAAAAGTTTGATTTGACCTGTCCTGTATGTGAATATCGGGCAGGTCTTTTTTGTGCCTGTACAAGCCTGTAAGATCATCGCAGACGGTCATTTGTTTACCTATCAGGCAAAGGTAAGCAGACAACGCGCGAAATGCTTTATAGTACGCGCGTATATTACTATCTTTGCGCCGTTTTACAAACCCTAAAAGCGAATATTCAAATGGACGTATTAACCATCATGAAAGCGCTCAAGACGAAATATCCTCAAAGCGGATTGAGCGACAACGAGATTATGGGGCTTTCTACAAGCCTGTTTGCCACTGGTCTTATCACAGATGAGAACCTGCCTAAAATCGTGGACGCGCAAGCGGACGCAATGAAAGGCTTTCAGAGTATCTTCGATTCTCGATTCTCTTCTCAGCGTGACAACTTGAAGAAGACGCTCGAAACCGACTTCGAGAAGGCTTTCAAGGCAAAGTATCGCATCGGGGACGATGGCAAGCAGCTTGTAGAGACCACCCAACCACAGGACGATATTGCGGCACTTATCAGTAAGACATTGGACGAAAAGCTCAAACCTATTTCGGACAAGTTGGCGTTGGAGGATCAGAGACGTGCAGCAGAGATTCGGACAGCAGAGATTCTCGAAAAGGCCAAGGCTCACGGCATCAGCGAGCAGATGGCAAAGATGCTACACGTTCCAACAGAAGTTACTGACTTGGACTCATTCTTCAAGGACAAGGCACAGGAACTTAAAAACCTCGGCTTCCAGCCTTCAGTAGCTCCGCAGGATGGCGGCGGCAACAAGACCGACGGTCAAACGATCGCAGAGCAGATTCGTGCCGGAGCACCGAAGAAGACCGAGTAACATTTTTCATCCAACAACTAAAATCTTACAAAAATGTCAGCAGGATTCAAGTACAATCTGAACGCTCCCGATGTTGTCGAGGAGCTTTATGACGTGCAGACTGGCCACCGCAAGCGCGGAGCATACAAGCTGGATTGCACAGGTCTGACCAATGGCTCAATCCTTCCTAACCTCACTCCTGTAAGTGTTGACCTCAAGACTCGCCTCTGCAAGGTTGTCAAGAACGTCAAGGTATTGGAGGAGGTCGCTGCTGATGCCAACACCGCGAAGATCGCCAAGAACTCTCTCGTAGAGGTCAACATGATTCTCGGTACTGGCACCAAGGGAGCAAAGGTGACTGCCATTGACAAGAGCAATGCGGACTTTGACCTCATCACGCTGGAGGCAGCTTTCGGCGAGAAGGTTTTGGTCGGCGCAGTTCTCTTCGAGGCTACCGCAGCAGGTGGCACCAAGCCAAAGAACGTGGCAAACTTCCTCATCTACGGCCACACCAAGGTTGAGGCAAGTATCGTTCTCATCGCTCTGCTCATGCAGGCTTATGAGATACAGGAGGACAAGTTGACTCTCCCTGTTTCCGCAAAGGACAAGGAGGCTCTTACCTGTCGCTTCCAGTTCGAGTAATTAACCCATAAAAGTGAAAGAATATGTTACTTACCATTCAGACACTTTTCAACGATCCCGACGTTGTATCGGCAACCATTGACCGCGTACTCCAGCAGGGTCTCGACCGTATCTACTGGCAGCAGTACCTTACCTTCCGTCGCACCACCCAGCGCGTGTTCAAGGACTACCTCGGCACGGTTACTGGTGTTGTTGCAGGTTCTGTGAACTCCCGTTACGGCGAGAAGCCAATCCGTGAGCGCAAGTCTCTCGGCAGCGGCTATGGCGAGATTGCTTACCTTGGTGACGCTTATCAGATGGACGTGGAGCGTCTTTCGGAACTCCAAGACCTCATCGACAAGTACAACGAGGCAAAGACCGCCGATCAGATCGCAGTCATGAACGAGATTATCCAGTTCATCACAGACGATTACCGTCAGATTATCCTCGCTCCACACAAGCGTATGGATATTGTTGTCGGCTCGCTTCTCATGACTGGTTCTGCCTCTGTTCATAACAAGGACAACAAGGACGGTATCGAAGTTCTCAACATCGACCTTCCTTTCCACTTCATCAAGCCACAGGCAAGCGACGTTACATCGGACGGCAAGAAGATGTATATCTCTTACTTCCGTTCAGAGCTTCAGAAGTTGCAGTCGAAGTTCGGCACCTTCGGCAAGATGGTGATGAGCCGCGCAACATTCAACAAGTTCATCGTCGGTTCAAGCGAGTTCGGCGATACCTTCAAGATGGTTCTGCCAAGCCAGCAGTTCTATCTCAACGGAGGTCTCATCACCCCAACTATGGCCAATCAGATTTTTGCAGGTATCGGCTTGCCTGCAATCGACATCAAGGAGGACTATGTTGAGGAACAGGACGGCACCAACAAGCAGATTTACGCAGACAACCGCATTACCCTGCTCCGACAGGACATGAGCGGCTATATGCGCCACCACACTCCTTACGAGGCCACCGATCCTGTTGCTGGCCGTCAGTACAACGCTGTCGGCGAGAACAACGGTCAGATGCTCATCAGCAACTACCGCGACAAGAACGGTCGCTACATGGAGTATACTGCCGAGTGGGTTCCTCAGTTCACCGCTCCTAACAAGATTGTCAACTTCAACCTTGAAGATCTTGTGTAACCTGTATAAGGGCGTGCGGAGCAATCCGCACCCCTGCTTTTGTCCAACCTTTTAACAACCAAGAAAAAATGAAGCATTTCGTTTGTTTCTTCGCGATGCTGCTTTCTACCATCGTGGCATTTGCGAACGCCGATGTAGGCAACTATGAGGTTCAGAGCCTCTACTATCCTGTAGTCAATGACGCTGCTTTCTGCTCTCCTTGTGCAGAGTACGTCCTTCACGACTATGCAGACTTCTCAATGTTCGCCGTCGAGGCGAAGACGCAGGACACCGTACCTTCTCCGATGGTGTGCCGACTTCCCTCATTCCTTATGAGTGACAGCGATCTCGCGCTCATCCACCTCAATAATAACAAGAGTATCGACTGGCGGCATCGAGCGTTTGGCGAAATCAGCATGAATCTACGCTTTACAAGTTACACCTACAAACGCTAATCTGCTCTATGGCCGAACTTACCGTCTTCTCTGCGCTCAAAGCACAAGTGCAATATCCTATCTCCGAGGACTTCTTCAACACCGTTATGATGAAGAGAGGTCTAAATGGCGAGGATGCCTGCACGAAAGAGATATTGGACTCTCCGAACTTCATTGGCGCACACGCTGACTGCCTCAAACAGGTTATCATCTACCCAAACAGCATTTCGGAGGGAGGTATGTCAATATCAAAGGCAGACCGCCAGTCTCTTTTGGCCATCGCCAACAGGCTCTACAGGTCTATCGGTGAGGATGCAGTCGAAGAGAAGCCAAAAATCACCTTCTACTAATGTTAGATTTCAGACCACACAAGATACAGGTCATTACCTTCATCAATGGAGGGAAGGACGAAGACGGAGCACCGCTGCCCGACATCGAAGAGACTTTTGATGTTCCTTGCCGGATAGTACCTAACGGATCAGCCTCACAGGTTCACTATGAGGACGGTGTTGCCCTCAACTATTCTTGCACCGTGTACCTCGATCAATGTTGCAGGGAGTTCAAGAAAGGTGAGCGAGTCCGTCTGATAGGTCTTGACGGTCAGATTGACAACGACAAGGAGTTTACGGTCTTGGGCTTTCACCGTTACCAGTTAAACGCTCGCCTATGGGTATGACGATTGACCCCCAATCACTACGGCGCACCCTCGCGCGTCTCGACGCAGCAAAAGAGGCCGTACATGACGCTATAGAGGATGCTCTTGCCGAGGTCGGGGAATATGTCACCGAACAGATACGCAGCGGCAATATGAGCGACTGGAACAATGATACAGGCTCTCTTCGCTCATCCATCGGTTACGCGGTGGGGCGGCAAGGTAAGGTCGCAAGAATATCGGGTTTCGATGTCGTTATGCAAGGTTCCGACGGCTCCCGAAAGGGAAGGTCGCTGGCGCAGGGTCTTGTTGAAGACTATTCTACCTTTGACTATGTGCTTGTCCTCGTTGCAGGTGAAGAGTACGCAGTCTATGTGGAGGCAGTAGATAACAAGATCGTCCTGTCAAGTGGCTGGCTCTACATCAAGAAGGAGCTTCCGAAGGTTCTGAAAAGACGCATCGCAGAAGCATTGAACAAAATATGAGAAATTAGGTAATCAACAATGAAGACCCCTACAGAGATTAAACAGGATTTGTATAGGTACATCTGTGGTACAGACCTCAAGACCGCCATCACGGGAGAGGTCAGCTACACAGGACGCGAGACAGACCGCGAGGACTGCTGCATCGACGTACAGGACGGTGACGCAGAACAGATACAGACGGCATTTGTCTATGTCCGTATCTACGTTCCCATGATTCCCAACAATGGCCTCATGAAGCCTAACATTCCGCGCATCAAGCCGTTGGAGAAACTTTGTGAACAGGTCTTTGCAAGTGGCTTTGGTGACACATTCCGCTTTGAACTAAAAAAGCAGCTTACTACGCAGGTGCAAGGCAAGGATGAATATGTCATTTCAAATAAAATCGAGTATAAACAATTTAACGGCTAATTACTATGAGCAAAATCAACTGGGGTAAGCCCGAAATCGAAATCGGTGCTCTTGGTGAGAATGACGCAGCTCCTACCTCTTGGATCAAGGTTGACAATCCTGTCAAGGACACAACCAACCTCGAAACCACCGAGGGAGAAGTCCAGTACGCAGAGGGCGAGGGCGGCGAGGTTGTTGACGTTAAGAAGGAGGCTGACCGCTATACATTCAGCTTCACCCTCTTCAAGAAGAAGGGTCAGCAGTGGCCAGTACAGGACAAGGACGGCAAGGTCGCAGGCTTCTACGCAATGCGCCTTACTCCTGAAGACCCTACCAACGAGGGTATTCAGTTCGCCAAGTCTGTAATGACGGCAGGCAAGACCTACACAGTTGCGGACGGCGAGCGTCGTGAGTACAAGATGCACGTCATTAACGCCGCAACTGGTGATACCATCAGCCCATACACCAAGGGAGCTGGCGCGTAATCGCACAGCAATTCTAACTTTCCAAATCGGAGGGTAGGCGAAGCCTGTCAATGGGCGCGAAGCCTATCCTCCTTTATTTTTTTACTTCAATGAATGAGAATATCAGAACAGAGAGAGCGGTGTCAGATGCAATGACAGAGAAGCCGCTTGTTTTCAAGGTAGGCAAGCAGACTTTCAAGGTATGCCCTCCTACTCTCGGCAAGATGCAGGTGTTGAGCAAATACTATCTCGCTTTAGAGCTGGATGATGCCAAGTTAGGAGAAGAGCCGCAGGTCGAATCCATGCGCGTCTGTGAGAGCCATACAGACACGGTTTGCCGTCTTATGGCCGTGGCAACCTTTGACAAGCAGGAAGACCTTCTTGACGATGCGAAGATTGAGGAACGTGCCAACTTCTTCAAGTGGAACTGCAAGCCGTCAGACTTCTCAACCGTAATACTCGCCATCCTCACACAGGTTCACTACGAAAATTTTATAAGTTCTATTCGATTGGCAGCGACATTGAGGCAAAACGAGCCGAAATAGCCAAACGGAACACATCGGGTAGAACAATCGGAGGACGTTCCGTTTGGGGTAATCTGATAGCACCAGTGGTTGAGAAATTCCATTGGACTTTTGAATACGTCATGTGGGGAATCTCCTTCACCAACTTGCAGATGCTCTTGGCTGACAGCCGCGAGTATTTCCCCGACTTCTCGCATACAGGAGGTAAGCAAGAGAAGGAAGAAGAGGTGATAAACGGCGATGATCCCAATAACAGAGACAGGATGCGCCATCTTTTAGGATGGGATAAATAATAAAACATAGAATCATGGCAGATGAAGGACTTCGTATAGTCAATTCTGTTGACAATACACAAGTTGACGAATCCTTTGCGCGTATGCGTAAGGAGATTATCAATTCAGCGACTACGGCACAGAACGAGGGCAAGAAGATTGATCATGCCTTCGAGCGCGTTGCCCTGTCCGTTAATGCGACCAGTGACACCATTAAAAAGAAAATCTATGAAGCATCGCAGAATGTGAACGAACTCACTGCCAAGATCATTGAGCAGAAGGGTGTTGTCAAGGACGTGCAGGCAGACGTGAAGCGTCTCAGTGATGCGTACAAGGCAGCGAAGAAGAGCGGTTCCTTCGGCACATCGGGCTTGCTTTCAGAACTCAATGCAGCAAAAAAGGCTCTTGATGAAGAGAAAAACGCCCTGTTCTCGCTCAACCAAGAGAAAGCAAGGGCAAGCCTCCGCGTCAAGGAGCTTCGCGGCCAGCTCGAACTTACCAACAAGGCCACCAAGGACAATATTGCTTCCGTCCGTCTTCTCGCAAAGGGATTGACGGCTCTCGGCGGTGCTGCGGCTGTCAAGGCTTTCATACAGAAGGTCGTTGAGACGCGCGGCGAGTTTCAGCAGTTGGAGGTTTCCTTCACTACGATGCTCGGCAGCGCAGAGAAAGCCAATGCGCTCATGCAGCAGCTCACGAAGACGGCTGCAATCACGCCCTTTGACTTGAAGGGCGTTACTGACGGCGCGAAGCAGCTCCTTGCCTACGGTGTGGCCGCAGATGAGGTCAACGACGTGCTGATACACCTCGGCGATATTGCGGCAGGTCTCTCGCTCCCTCTCGGCGATTTAGTCTATCTGTATGGCACCACTATGACGCAGGGCAGAATGTTCACGCAGGACTTGCGTCAGTTCATGGGTCGCGGTATTCCTCTTGCGGAGGAACTTGCCAAGCAGTTCGGTGTCACCAAGGATAAGGTCGGTGAGCTTGTCACCGCCGGCAAGGTAGGAGCCAACGAGTTCAAGGCTGCAATCATGGCCATGTCTTCGGAGGGTGGCAAGTTCGGCGGTCTCATGGAAGCGCAGTCGAAGACCATCACAGGACAGATTTCAAACATCGAGGATGCCATTGACGTAGCGTTCAACAATTTCGGCAAGCAGTCTGAGGGAGCGATCAACACCGCATTGAGCGGCGTTACTTTCCTCGTAGAGAATTATGAGAAGGTCGGCAAGATTATCCTGTCGGTCGCTGGTGTCTATGGCACATACAAGGCGGCTGTCCTTGCTGTCATTGCCGTTGAGAAGATCATGGCTGCGGCACGTCTCGCACAGATCAAGCAGACAACGCTTATCCAGTTGGCTACGGACGTACTCACGAAGAAGATGGCTCTCCTTAATGCCACCATGCTTGCAAATCCTTGGGTATTGGCTGCAACGGCCATTGCAGGTGTTGTCGCTGTCATGGTGAACATGGAAACACAGACCGAGCGTCTGCAACGTGTTTCAGATGAGTACGACAAGCAGAAAGAAGAGGCTATCCGTAAGGAAGAGGAACACGCCAACAAGATCAATGAGCTTATTCAGATTGCTGGCGATGAGTCTCTTTCTACTGATGCTCGTAGGAAAGCACTCGTTTTGCTTGAACAGCAGTACCCTCAAATCTTCTCAAAGTATGACACCGAATATGAGAAACTTGCAAATATCCTCAAAATAAAAGAAGAGATTGCCATTCTTGACGGTCAGAAGTCGATAAAGAATCCTGTCAATGAGCAGGCACAGATTGACGCGCGTATTGCAGAACTGGAGAAGAAGGGAGCATCTTCTTCATATATTCTCAATGGCCAAGTTATTCGTCACGGTCGTACAACCGATGAAGAAACCGAGCTTACAGATTTGAAAAAACGACGTGATGAACTTTCAAGGCAGATCGAGCGAGATAAGGGCAATGCTTATATGGCCAATCTTACTGGTGTCACCAATGAAGACCTGCAAGCTCAAATACAGGAGCGAAAAAATATTCTTGCCAGTATCAAAATCAAACAGCAGCAGAATGATAAAATCAAGTATAGTGGTAGGGTAACAAAAGGCGGTGCTACAGGTGTATTCACCCCCGACGAAATTCAAGAACAGCTACAAATTCTTGAATCAGAGCAGAACCGTAGAAATGCGAAGACATACACACCTGCCGAACTCAAAGAACAGGCGGCAAAGACTCTTGCAGATGCGAAAAAGGCTCTTGTGGATTTCGACAAGTCTTCAAACAAGATGTCTATTGAGGAAGCAGAAAAAGAGCGCAAGAGACTCGAAGAAGCCGTTAAAGATGCAGAGAAGAAGTATAAGGCGTTGGGAGGTGACACCTCAAAGGGTGGCAAGAAGACCGACACCAAGGCCAAGGATGAAGCTGACATTTCAAAGAGGATTCTCCAAATCACACAGCAGACCGAGCTTGACGAAATCAATCAGAAGAAAGATGGAGTCGAGAAGAGGCTTGCCCTTGCCGAATACGAGCATAAGAAGGAGCTTGCACAGCTTGACAAGACTCATGAAGAGATAGTAGCGAAGAGAGGCGGCAATCTTACCGAGGAAGAAGAGGCAACCTTCTCACAGGCAAGGGAGCTTGCAGAGAGAAAGCATCAGAAGGCCGTCGGTCAGATTATGATCGAAGAGAAGGAGGCACGCACAAATGCCATCCTTGACTACCTCGAAGACTACGGATCGTTTGAAGACCAAAGGCTTGCTGTCGAAATACGTTACAACAAACTTATTTTGGCAGAAAAAGATAAATGGTTGAAGCAGTCTCTCGAACATGAGAAACAGGCTATTCTTCAAGAGATAGAATACAACGAGCTTATTGCCAAGTCAAGGAGAGTGTCTGATTTCACTTCTGCTACAGGTAGTTTCGGAAAGCTCGCTGGTGGCATTGCTTCAAACCTTGTCAAATACTCGAAGTCTGACGGCTTCAAATCTCTCTCCGATGAGCAGCAGAAACAGGTCTTCAAGATGATTGATGATCTGAACGCTGACACAGGAAAGGGTGGAGCCAGCATGAAGACCGTCAATCAGAAGATGGGTGAGTATGCTGTCGCTCTTGAAGTCCTTGCACAGCAGACCAAGCTACAGGCAGAGGCTTCACAGCGAAATTTCGAGGCGCAGACGGCTCTTCACAATGCTGACGTAGAACTTGCACAGGCCGAAAGCGAGCTTGCCAATGCGTTGAATGGAGGTGACTTGTCTCTCATCCAGTCTGCACAGGCAAAGGTCAACGTTGCAAAGACCAACCAAGCCACGGCGCAAGGCAATGCCGCACAGGCAGAAACAGAATATGCCAATGCCATCACAGCAACCGCCAATGCAAGGACGGAGGCCAACAAGTGCGAGGCTTCGGCTCAACAGGCAAACCGCAAGTTTGCCGAGTCCGTCGAGCTTGTAGGTGACATCAGCAGCGCGGTTGCCAGCAAGAGCATGACGCAGCTTTGGAACGCCCTCAAACCTCTTATCTTCAAGAGCAAGGACGTTCGCAATATCACCGACCTTTCGGGTGGCATCAAGGAAATCGTCGATACTGCCAATGACGTAGATATGACCGAGATCGCAGCAACGCTCAAAAGCGGTCTCTCCAGCATACTTGACAATATCTCGAACATTGACAACCTCGAAGGTGTCAAAGAGAAGGTGCAGGACATCATCAGCAACGCCTTTGAGGGTGCTTCCGCTGACGATAGCCTCATCAACAAGGTTCAAAATCAGTTGGGCGATGTGTTCACCCGACTCATTGACGGCATTTCGGGAGGTACAGGCAATGCGGCTGACCTCATCAAGGATGCTTCTGACGAACTTGGTGACATCATTGGCAACTTGGCAAAGGGAGGTGAGTCTTCCGGCAACATTTGGGGTATTATTATCGGTGTTATCCTCCAGTTGCTTGAAGAGTTCGGAAAGAATGGCATTGGCACGTTCATCGGCGAGCTTCTGAACAATATCGGTGATGCTATTGCAGGTCTTCTTGGAAACATCTTTTCTGCTGACTTGGAGAAGAATGTCATTGCGCAGATCATCGAGGGTGTAGGCAATATCATAGCTGGCATCATCGAAGGTATAGGCAATCTCTTCACTGGTGGTATGCTTGGTGACTTCTTGGGCGTACATGGCAATATGGAGGAAATGGATAAAACCATCGACTCCCTTACCACACAGAACAAGGTTCTTGCCGATGTGATGAGCAAGCTCGAAGAGACTATCCGCAAGAGTAGCCTCTTCGATATTGAGGACGATTACGAAAAGATGCTTGAACTTCTCAAAAAGCAGGAGCAGAACGAGAAGGACAAGATAGACGCAGAGGGCGCGAAATGGGAAACTGGTAGCCATTCTGTCAACTATCACCTTGGCAAGAACGGCACTTGGCAAAGCCTCATGCGTACCGTAGGCAAGATGTATGGCATCGACGTAACAGGTGGCGGCGGCTCCTTCTTCAACAATATCAGCGCAGAGCAGTTGTATGACTTGAAGTACAACAATACCGATTTGTATAATCAGATTCTCTCAACCATCCGAGGCGAAGAGAACAGCCATACAGGTTCGGGCATTGCAGATATGCTTGATGAAATGACCGAGAATTTCGGTGATGCGGCAAAGAGGGTAAAGGACATCTTCAACGAAAACCTCACAGGTATTTCAGTAGATTCGGTAAAGTCCGACATCAGTTCCATGCTTGCAGACGTGACGAAGAAGACAAGCGACTGGGCAGAAAACCTCGAAGACTCCTTGCGTAACTCCGTTGTCAACGGTCTCATGAGGGAAATGGATAAAGACATCGACGAATGGTACCAAAGCTATGCGGATGCCATGAAGGACGGTCTTACCAAGGAAGAGGCCGACGCTCTCCGTGCTGCATACCAGCAAATCACGAATGAGGCCATTGCAGAGCGTGACGATGCTTTCAATAAGCTGGGTCTTAACAACTCAGAATACAAGCAGGAGGCATCGTCGAAGGGCTGGCAGTCATTGAGTCAAGATGAGGGCGAGGAAATGAACGGACGAATGACAGCCATTGAGATTGCAGCCTATGACATCAAAGACCTCAATGTCACTCGCAATGATATTATGATCCGACTCGAACAGGGGCAGGGTGGCATTAAGGCTACAGTCGGAGCCGTGCAGGATGCGATTGCCATGTCAAATATACATCTGTCTGACATCGCCAAGTACACCAAGCACCTTGTCGGCATCGGAGATAAACTTGATTCAATCATCGACAATACAAAACACCTGTAATCATGGTAAAAATAAACATCAATGGCATAGATGCTTTCGGTCGTTATGGCATCTTCCTTACAAGTGGTGGGTTTTCCGCTTTGAGAAAACCTGCCCCTGTAAAGCCTTTCATTGAGGGAAAGAGCCGATTAGAAGACGGCAAGCGTGTGGTTCGTAAAAATCCGAAGCTCGACGAAAGGAGCCTCATCCTGCCAATCCAAATGACAGCGAAAAACGAGACGGATTTTGTCAACAAGTACAACCTGTTTTGCTCGGAGGTACTTGAAACAGGCTATCTCGAAATCGTGGTTGGCTCACAGCCATCGACGGTGTACCGCTGCGTGTATGAGGACTGCCAGCAATACTCTGAATTTGTGCAGGAGCTGGCTAAATTCATGCTCAAACTTACAGAACCGAACCCCAAAAACAGAGGTGTTCAAGACATCAAATAACGATGTTCTAACCTTTCGGAAAATAGTAAGGTAAAACGTGGTCTTCCCGACTGCGTTTTACTTTGTAAACATTTATATTTGCACCATGATTAGGATTCAAAATCTGAATAGCGGAACGACGGTTCTCGAAATGGAGATACCCGAAGGCGCATTGGCTCACCGCGAGCTGATGGGCGATCATTATATCCGTCTGCAATTCTCCCTTGACAAGCCTGTATATCTTCGATTGGGTGATTACGCGCAGACAAGTTTCGGACGATTTGAACTCACTTCGCCTTATACTCCCAAGTATAACACAACCACAGGCGGCTATGACTACGATCTTCAGCTTGACGCATATTATATCAAGTGGAAGAATAAGATTTGCCGATATATGCCACAAAATGCGGCCAGTGAGACATCCTTCCACCTCACGGCAAGCATTGACATACACCTGCAAGTCATTGTCTCTACCATCAACGCCATAGGAGCCAAGGACTCGAACTTCCGATATGAGACCTCACCTTTCACCTACGCTCTTAGGAACTTCGATGAGACGAAGATTAGGACGGCCAAATACAAGGAGTACAACAACACCGACATCATATCTGCCCTCAATGATCTTGCTGGCATCTTCGATTGCGAATGGTGGGTTGAGGACAATGTGATCTATTTCGGTCGCTGTGAGGCGAACGGCGATACTATCACCTTTGAGGTTGACAGGAACGTCCTCGAAATGCGAGGCAGCGAGAGCAAGAATGAGTATGCCACTCGCATATATGCCTTTGGTTCCACCCGAAACCTCCCGAAGGACTACAGAAAGGATTCGTCGGCTGACATCACAAAGAACGGTATTGTTCAGAAGAGGCTGATGCTTCCTCTTGCAACGAGTCCGAACGGCTATATACAGGACACGGACGTAAAGAGCGAGACGGAGGCTGTAGAGGCCGTTATAATGGACGATGATATTTACCCTCGCACCAAGTGCAAGGTGTCGAAGGTAGAGACATACACCGACAAGACTACGGACGAAGAGACAGGCGAAGAGATCGAGCAGACCTTCTACCGCCTCACAGACGGCAGCGGATTTGCTTTCTCAACAGATTACATATTGGAGGGCGAGACACTTCATATTCTTTTCCAGTCGGGTAAGATGAATGGCATGGATTTTGAGTGCCAGTATAACGACGAAAAGAAATACTATGAGGTTGTAGTGAATGAAGACTACGGCAGACCTCTCCCCGATACCTCGCTTCATCCCGAAGTGGGCGATGATTTCGTTATCTACAACTGGGATGCAACAAAGATAGGAGGCACAGGACTTATCGAGGATGCAGAACAAGAGTTGAAGGAGGCCATCGACAAAAAGCTGGAGAGAATGAAGGTTGATCCGAATACCTACACCTGCAAGATGGACTCCTACTGGTATGAGGACAACTGCAAGGCTACGGACTCTTCGATGAACCACTATCAGATAGGTCAGAAGGTCAGCCTTGTCAACGCATCAAGTTTCGACAAGCCGCGTCAGAGCCGAATCATCGGCTATGAAATCAAGCTCGATATTGAGTATGACACACCCGAATACATTGTAGGAGAGGCTACCATCTACAAGAAGGGAGATAGCCTGCAATCACAGATTGACTCCATCACCGTCAACGGCAACACCTACACAGGCGGTACAGGAGGCGCAGGAGGCAGCGGCATATATATCATCACCTCTACAAGCTCTATCCCTGCCAGCGACTCAAACGTATTCTCTGCGGCTCGTACCCGTAAGCAGTTTGCCGACAAGCTCAATGACGATACGATCAACGCCCTTTGGACGCTTCTCAAAGGACTCAACAGCAAGGGCAACATCGAAATAGGCAACTTTGTTTCGGGATTCTTTGGAAGTGGCGCACTCATCGACTCAAAGGGTAACGCCGAAGTCGAAAGTCTTTTCTCTCGCTCGTTTATCTCTACACCAGAATTTCGCTTCAATAAGATTTCAGTCACGGAGGGCGAAAACTGGTGTACTAACGGTTTTGGTATTATACTTGATGTAGATACCGAAGAACAGACCATCACTCTAAAACTGGAGGAGAATGAGTTTGCTTCCGTCAAGGTAGGTGACATCTGCCGTGGTATATACAACGACTTGGCCGACTCCTTCCATTCTATTTCATCGGACGGCGATGAGTGCGGCTTCTCTACCAAAAAGGGATATTTCACATCGTATTTCACCATCACCGAAATGGTCAAGTACGAGAGTGGTGAATGTGTCTTCAAGTACAGGCTCCGCAACTCAAGCACACCACACCCCTGCAAGTTCATGAAGTTTGCGCAGTATGGTAGCTTTACCGATGAGACAAGACAGAGCAGCTCATATTCTACGTCAATCGGACACTCTTACGAAGAGGTATTGGAGGGCGTGAACGATTGGGAGATAAAAGACACCAACATCGTATATCGTCATGGCTGGCTTGGAAGTATGCGCGTCTCTCTCCGCAATGGTCAGACGGCGCAGCTCCAAGGAAATGGTCTCTATGTGCAGGACAACGTGTATTTCGGCAATGCCATCGTTCAGTTAGACCCTATCACCCTGTCAGACCTGCAACAAAAGTTGGAACTCTACACCGTGGAGTTTTCCGACTATACCGACGTTGTTACGGTCGATGCCGTCGGCAATGTCATTGGTGGCCTGTATAAGGTGGAGAAGGACGGTGCTGGCAACATCACCCGAAAGTTTGACTACAGGATTCATTCTGCAATCTATGTGAAGCGAGGCAATGACTTCATCACACAGGCTGGAAATGATGAGGAAGCAGGAGAGGGAACCTACAAGGTATATACCCAGTGCGACGGTTGTACCTGCATCGTAGAGAACTCGACAATCTACATCACCTCTATCAAGGACGTAAAGGACGGAGTTGCAGGAACCTCTGACGATACAGGCTTTGACTACGATGCTATGCGCGAACGCAAGAGCATCCTTGTTACCGTGACCATCGACTGCGAGGGTATCGGAATAATCAGCCGTGCTTTCCCTGTCACCATCAAGCATGACTCACAGCCTTTCATTGGTGCAGACATCGAGAATGAGTTTTCTTCTATCTCTTGGAACACGAAGGAGCAGAAATATATCGGACTGCCTATTTCATTCAAGTTCAAGATGTGGAGGAACAATGAAATGCTCGATGTTAAGGGTATTGCATTGACCGGCATTGACGGTAAGTATTGGAAGGCCACGGACGTAATGGAGGACGGCGTTACCTGCAAGCAAATCACCATTGAAGGACTGACGAAGGACTTTGCCACCGTTACTAACGTGGATATTACAGGATCATGCGAGTATGCTGGTATCTCCTACGAGCGTACTCTTGTGCATACTATCAACAAGTCAACAGATACCAACGTCTATCACCTCGAACCTTCCGAGAGTTCCGTCCACGTCACCTACGACGATGTGAAGAATAAGGTTTTGAGTGCAAGCAAGGTCTTCTGCAACGTGGTATGCAACAGCACGGAGGACACTCACTATATCGTGCCTTTCGCCGACTTTGCCACATACGGCCTTTCATTGAAGTACACAACCACCGACACGGACGGCAAAACGAGCACAGAGGCAGAATATCCTACAGCTGGCATCAGCGTGACTACGGCGATGGCCTCAATAAAGTTCATCCTGCACATCGTTGGCGGAACCGACATATCTGAGGACGTGCCTATCGTTGGCGATGGTCTTGACGGCGATAACTCCGTAAGTCTTACCCTTGACAACGAGAATGACACCTGCCTTGCACTTGAAGACGGCACGGTCATTGCCTCTACCCTTCCTGTCTCACACGCTGCCCTGTTCGATGGAGATCATCAAGTCACAAAAGAGGAGCATGAGGCGATGGGCAACACTTGGCAGACACTTGTATGTACGCACTGCACCGCAGAATATGGCGCGTACAATGCCGACGGCTGGCGAGAGATCAAGGTCAAGACGGTAACAGATATTACCGCACAGGTCGTTGTTCCTTGCAGATACACTTCTCACGGCGTGACAATCGAGCACAAGGCCATTCTGACGGTCAAGAAGGACATCGGAACGGACAAGTACGAGATTATCACGAACCCTGCTTCCGTCTCATACAACCCGAACAATGATACCTTCACGCCAGAAAACGTGGCAGTGTCTGTCTATAAGACCACACGCGAGACACCGAGAACATTGCTCGAAGCATTGCCATCGGGATTCTCGCTCATGTACTCCACCGATGCAGGTAATACATGGACTGCCCTGCCATACGGCTCTTCCATTACCAAAGCAATGATGAATGTTGACGGTGTAGAGAGTATTCAGATACGTCTGCGTGAGGCTGTGACCAAGAACGGCTCCACTACTTACGTCGTGCGCGATTTGGAGTCCGTTGACATCGTTGGCGATGGTCTTGACGGAAAGGGTATCGAACACGTCTTCTTCTGCCATAATTCGGAAACGAAGCCGACACTCTACAACGATTCAAACATTGCTGCGTTCCAAGCAGACGATTATTGCCCATATACCAATGCGGCACACTCTGACAGATGGACGGATGAGCCTACAGGTGTAGGAGCTACCTCGAAATTCGAGTTCTACGCAATGCGAAAGAAGGTCAACGGCGTTTGGAATGCTTTCGGCGAGGTCAAGCTGTGGAACCGCTATACCGTTGACGGTGTTTCTCCTTACATCATAGACCTATCAAACGACCAAAGCCTCATCAACTGCACAGATGATGGCACGGTCATAGGCAGCTATGAGCCTACGGAGATTATGATATTCATGGGCGATAAGGACTATTTTGACAAGTTCAACATCGAAGTTACCCCCACGAACATCAGCTACACCCGAAGCGGACGTGTTATCACTCCTTCTGCGATTACTGCTGACTCTGCGACAATCTCTGTCAAGGCTACGTTGAAGACCAACACCAGCATCTACCTTACTGCTGTCTATAAGATCAACAAGACATACAAGGGTGCCGACGGCGTTATCTACTCCCTCATTCCGAGCATCAACGTAATCAAGAAGGACGAAAACGGAAACTATGTTGACTCATCCTTCTCCGTACAGGTAAAGAAGACGGTTGGAAAGAACGTGACCATGCTCTCGACGGCTACGCATCTGAACAATGAGGGTCTTTCGTTGAAGTACGGCACAGCAAGCGGCGAGTCCTCTGTCAGCGATCCTTCAAATATCAGCAGTTCCACCGTATGCGGCAAGAACAACTACTGCACCCTGTACCTCTACCAAGATTCTACGGTCGTTGACCGCGAAAGAATCAACTGCGTCAAAGATGGTGACAAGGGAGACCAAGGCGAGAAGGGCGATGATGCCTACAACATCAGTATATCTACCCTTAACATCGTGGCCAAGAAATACAACTCGAAGACGTATGAGATCGCCATCAGCGTCAAAAAGGGCAGTACGTCAATTTCCAACGGCACAGGTTCTGACAAGTTCCAATGCTCTTCGTTGGGAAGTGGCGGGTATACGTCTGGGGGTATGCAGTGGGGATCAGATTTGT
>JAZLKJ010000175.1:0-19850 GCA_045597565.1 Prevotella sp.
ATACCTGCACCGTCACCAGTCTTGTCGCGAGTCTCGGCGCCACGATGCTCCATGTTCTCGAGCACTCTGAGCGCATTGTCAACAAGTTCGTGACTCTTGTTACCATGAATGTTTACGACCATGCCCACACCGCAGGCATCATGTTCGTAAGCGCTGTTATACAATCCTTTTGTCATAGTATAGTGTTTTTTTGCGTTTTAATCTTTGGTTGTTTAAACGAGTCTGAATGTTCAAAAAGTAATCAATTTAGTGATAAAATGACACTTTTCGGGTGCAAAATTACTACTTTTGCTTACAATTTGCGCTAAAAGTAGCGAACTTTGCTGACGTTTTGTTAGTGAAGTTACAATCCGTAACCATACTGTGCGCTATCGTGAAAATGTTGAAACAAAAAACGCAGTTTCTGCTTAAAGATTGAAACTTCGCCGTAAATTCAACGATAAAAAGCCTTAGTTTTTTGCGGATAATTGCTATAAAGTCTCTAAAAAATTTCTTTCTTTTCTTTATTTTTCTTCGAGTAAAATATAAAGAAACCTGGAGTTTGCACCCGGTTCTCGGGGGATTGGAATACGTTTCCCCCTGTCTTAGATACCATTTCTTATAAGAAATTAAAAGTTTTCTTATAAGAAAAAATATTTTTTCTAGTAAGAAATTTCTACCTAAGACAGGGGGAAATACATTCTATCTCCCGAGGAGAAAAGGGATTAGCGGCTCAGTTAGGAATGGGCGCAACTTAGGAAAGTAAGCGTCTCCGCGGAGACGCTTACGATTTCTTTGGCAGTTAAAAATAAAGTGCTAACTTTGCAGCCGATATAATATTTATTTTATGCCGACAGTATTCAATTTCTTTTGGTTTCAGATTCCTATTATTGAAAATGATAGAGTCGGTAATCGAAGAGAATGAAGATGTCATTGCAGAGCGTTGGGAAGCTTTTTTCAACAAGTAGCTATGAAAAGATATATTGATAAAGTATGGACTGACGACCGCGCGGTTTATGCTTCCACGTTAGACGGGTTGGAAGCAAGCTATGAGTTTGCTATATGGTCATCACTTGCCAAAGAATGTTCACGCATGCCAACCTTTGCCCCAAAGACTCTCCAGAAGACTCTTTTGTTTGTGAAGAAGAGCAGCAGATTGGTATCTTATTTTTATGTCGCCCTACTGTCAAATATAGCTAAACTATCCCGCTCAAATCCACCTTATACTCCAAAGGTGCAGATTCATCCTTGTGTATGAACATTGTCATATATATTGGAGCATAAATAAGTTTCCCAGTGCAACTCAGATTGTCGTTACACAAAATTATAGCTTTTGGCAGTGTATATTCCTTGCAATCCATGATGTTTGCCAAGGCGCGATGCTGGTTGTAGTCTTTGCCTGACTTGACCTCTATTGGAAGAACATCGCCAGCAAGAGTTACGACAAAGTCAACCTCACCTCTTTTCTTGTTGTTATAGTAAAAGAGTTCTATGCCATGAGCTGATAGTTCCTGAGCAATGGCGTTCTCATAAACAGAGCCATGATTAATGTCTTTGTCGCCACGAAGAATACGCATTTGGATTCCCTCTGCATACATTGCTGCCAACAATCCCACATCGCACAGGAACAGCTTCAGCAGATTTCGTGAACGTGCAAGAAGCAAAGGCTGTTTGGGCTCTTCTACATTATATACAGGAATAGCAGCACCAGCATTCTTCAGCCAAAGGAACGAGTTATGATAGCGGTCGTATTTAGCGTTTTCGTTCAGATTCTTCAGGATAAAACGCTTGTTCTTTGAATCCAATTCTGGCGGAATCAAATCAAATATCTCATTGATAGCCAGTTTGTTGTTTGGATCATATTTTGCAATGTCTCTCTTGTACATTGCAATGATGTCCTTCTGAATCTGCATTACATGCTGTAGATTGTTAGTCTCTACATATTTGCTGACAGCCGCAGGCATTCCACCCACGATTAGATAGAGCCGGAATAGTTCCATCATTTTTGTGTGAATGAAATCGTCAACAGGTTTGCGTTCCTCCCAAGACTGCCTGAGATGGTCTATGACATTATCTCCAATACCTATTGCCCGGACAAACTCTTCGAGGTTCAAAGGGTACATTTCCTTAACACCCATATAACCGACTGGCTCAGAGCGCAAATCTTTAAGCTCTACTCCCAACAGTGAACCGCTCATGATGTAGCGATATGAGCCCTCGTCAACCAAGAACTTTATGGCTGTGACTATTTCTGGACACGCCTGAACTTCATCAAAGAAGATGAGGGTTTTCCCTTTCTCAAGCTTCTTCTTTGAAAATGCGGATAGTCTCAGAAGTAGGTCGTCTGCTCCTGTTACATTCTTGAAAAGTTCTGCTGCGTCAGCATTCTCGATGAAGTTTATTTCCACGAAAACTTTCCACTGTTTTCCAAACTCTCTGATGGAGAAAGTCTTGCCTATCTGTCTTGCGCCAGTTATAAGTAAGGCTTTGTTTGTTGATTTGTAGAAGTTTTCAATGTATGTATCTGCTTGTCGTTTAAGCATATAGCAATCTTGTTTTGGATTATTTATGCGGAAAATTTCCACTTTTCTAATGCAAAATTACTAATTATTTCCATTTTTCCAAGCAAAATCTCATGAAAATTTCCACTTTTCCAAGATTTTGAACAGCTTTTGAAAGTTCCTGGAATGTATTTTTGCATTGTAATAAAAAAAGTTGCAAAGAGTTTATACGTTTTTAAATAAATATTACTAACTTTGCACGCAGAAATAAATAACTCAAGTTTCGCAAGCTCCGCTCACGAAGGGTAAAGGCTAATGGGATTTTGTTCGCTGTCGCGAGGCTAATGTCTAATGGGTAATGGTTTCCGTGCGGATATGTGGCCATTAGCCATTACCTATTAGCCTCAACTTGAGCACTTGCGAAAGTTAAATTAACTGAAATACCAATGAAGATGAAAAGATCATGCTTGTTATTGTTGCTGCTGGCCGCTGTTGTTGGGGCCAGTGCACAGCAAATTGACGTGACTGAGGCGTTGGCAAGAGCCCAGAAGTTCCTGAACGGCAGCAATTCCGTTCGCAAGAAAGCGCCTAGTAAATCGCACATGGAACTCGCCTATAGTGCTGAAACCGGAGAGGGTACGGCTTTCTATGTGTTCAATCAAAACGAGAATGATGGTTTTGTCATTGTCGGTGCAGACGAATTGTGTCGCCCTATACTTGGCTATTGTGAGGAAGGAAACTTCAATCTTGACCAGTTGCCAGAGAATGTTCGCTGGTGGTTGAGTCATTATTCTGCTCAGTTCCTTCAGGCAAAGAAGTTGGGCGTAAAAGTCGATGCTTTGGCAGAAGGCGTGTCGCCAAAGCATCGTGCGCCAAAGGCTTCCATTGCCAATCTGATGAAAACGAAGTGGAATCAGCGTGAGCCTTTCAACAATGCCATCCCTACACTGGGGGCGGGCTATTCGAAATTCGTTACGGGATGTGTGGCAACGGCAATGGCTCAGGTAATGAAGTATCATGCCACTCCTACAACGAAGGGAAGCGGTAGTAAGAGCTATGTTATCAACTATAATGGAACGATGCCCGTCACGTTCTCTGCCAACTTTGGAGCAACAACCTATAGATGGAAAGACATGCTGGATGAGTATAGTAGCAATTCATATACCCAAGAGCAGGCAGATGCTGTAGCAACACTGGTTTACCATGCTGGTGTTAGTGTTGACATGAGCTACAACTCTTCTTCTTCTGGAGCAGTGTCAGCTAAAATCCCTAATGCCCTTTCTACATACTTCGGCTACGACAAGAGTATGTATGAAACTAATCGCAAGTATTATTCAGACGAAGAATGGGAGAGCCTGATTTATAATGAATTGAAGGCAAAACGTCCCGTACTCTATGGAGGTCAGGACTATAAGGGCGGTGGTGGACACGAATTTGTTTGTCACGGTTACGATGCCACTATCGATATGTATGCCTTCAATTGGGGCTGGGGTGGCTACTGCGATGGATACTATGCCATGTCTGGCGCCAATGGTACTGGTGTGCTTCAGCCAAACGGCAACGGCATAGGTGGTGCCGGCGAAGATGCTGCATATACAAGCGATCAGGTGGCGATTATAAATGCAATGCCTGACAAGGGAGGTGATTATTATCGCCAAGTTGGTGTTGAGGGTAATTATGTTGTGTCAGAGTCAAGTGGCAGCAGTTTTACGACAAAGAACATCGGAAAGGAAAATAACACATTCAACATCAAACTCAATTCGAAGAACCTGTCTTCCGTAGCGACGGACTTCCAACTTGGTGTGGCATTCCGCAACATCATATCAGGCGAGGTTATTTGTTCTGATGCAACGCGCTCATGTGGGTCTATCGAGCCTGGTAGTTGGTGGGTGGATATACAGTATTCCTTTAAGCCAACAGCCATTATCCGCAATGGCGAATATGAGATTATCCCAACTTATCGTATCAATTCTACTGATGAATGGAAACCTTTGCTCGTAGAAAACTCTCAGGTAAAGCCAAAGTTCATCGTAACTGGTCGCGAATCTGCCGAGCAGAGAGCTGTAACCTTTACGATTGATGCTACTACCGTGCCTGAGCGTCAGACGCTCACCATCAATCACGACAAGTTGTACAATGGCGTGATAACATACAAGTCTTCCAATGAGAGTGTTGCCAAGGTATCGACAGATGGTGTCGTTACAGCTATAAAGGAAGGAACTGCAAAGATAACAGCACAAGCTGCAGAAACAAGTTACTACTTCGCTACGACAAAGACATTTGACATTACTGTGACCCCATTTGAGTTGCTGCCAGTTGACTTCAAGATCAGCAATACCGATATTGACTTTGGTGGCAAGGCGCAAATTACTTGGAATAACGATTACGCAGGTGCAGTATCATTTACGGTTGCTCCTGCTGGCATCGTATCCGTTGGCAACGACGGTCTTGTAACAGCACTCAGCTCGGGAACTGCAACGATAACCGCTCGTGCAACAGCTGTCGGTGACTATAAGGCTACTGAGGTGCAGTTTGATGTGACCGTGGCAGACGAGTATATTGAAGGCATAAAGATCTCTGACTTCAAGGTTGCTAACAAGGGCTATGTAACTCCTACTACGGTGAAGTTCGAATATACCGTAACCAATATGAGGAATGAGTATAATGATGCAAAATTCTCAATGCTGCTTTCAAACGGCGTCTTCTTAGGTACTATGAATTCGGCATTAGGAATGCCTAGTAACTATGTTTGGCCACGTACAACCGACATGAGTGGTTGGAGCAGTTACTTTGAGAGCTATATAACCCGTAACAACGAGTTTACCCTCACATTCCTTACTGCAGACAAGTCACAAACACACGTTGTAGATGGTCGAACATCATTCAAACTGATAATGTGTAATGATCTTTCTGTAACATACAATATGGAAGATGTTGGATGGGGAACTATTTGTCTTCCTTTCGAGGCTGAGGTACCTGCTGGTCTAAAGGCTTATCGTACGGAGAATGTCAATGGTAGCTATCTGGAGCTTGAGGAAGTGGACTTCCTTGAGATGGGTACTCCGTACATCGTTTCTGGTACTGCCGGAACTTATACGTTCAATGGTCCTGATGTGCCATACGATACTCCAACTGTCAAGGAAGGATTGTTGACAGGTGTATTAGCTGATGGCGTTGCTTTGCAAAAAGGTGACTATATTATGCTGCAACAGAGGGGAACCGTTGGATTCTTCAAGATCGCTGAGGATGCCGCAAAGTCGGCTACTAAGTATCGTGCTTTCATTCGTTTGGACGATGGTTCTCAATTGGCTGGCATGAACTGCTTGGTCATTACTGGAGATGTTCCTACGAATATTAATAATGTAGAGCAGGGTGTTACAACCGAGATTTATGACCTTAGCGGTCGTCGTGTAAATGGCGTAAGCCGTGGCATAAATATCGTAAAGATGAAAGATGGTAGGATGCGTAAGGTTCTGATTCCATAAAAGAAATATTACTGGATTAAAAGCTAAAGAAATAGCAATATGAAAGCCGTGACTTTGAGTTTGATTCACAAAGGTCGCGGCTTTTATTTAGAGTTTGATGTTGCGGTTGACAATCTGGTTCTTCAGCTTATAGTAGGAGCGCGTCACGGTGTAGTGCCATAGATTGATGAGGTTGTCACTTGATTTGCAAGGCATTATCGTAACATCCTTTTTTTGCAGCGAAGGATCCATGCTGTCGCACAGTGAGGCGATGTATTCAAACATATTGTATTTGTCCATACACAGCCGTTTGCATTCATGCAGGGTTGCCATACTCTTGCTGTAAGCGTCGGCCTTGATAGCCTTGTCGATAATCTTGATTGCTTCATCCGGATTGCTGATGTCAATAGGTGTGTAGGCATCTGAAGGGAAATAGTCGGCTATGTTGGTGCAACCGTAGTAGAATGGATAAGTCTCGGCAAGGAAACAATCGGAGAGTTTCTCTGTCCAGTAGTATGTCTGTGAGGAGTTTTCTATTACTATGTGATACTTGTAGTCGGCAAGAACATCCCATTTGTCTCCAAATGTGTTGTAGCCGCGCCCGAAGACATCTATCTGGTCGCCGAAATGCTCCTTCAGTTTGCTTACGAATCGTATGCGGTCGATATGCCCTTGCGTAAATGCCTTGTTGCTTGTTATCACGGAAATGAGCTTCTTCTTCTCCGGATGCATAGCTTTGAGAGCTTCGTAGTCAAGGGTGGCTGAGAAATCATCGTCGTTCTCCCTTCTCTCATCGAAACCGATGAACCAAGGCAGTATGGCTGGTCCTAGATGCAGGTTAGGATGGCGTGTGCCTTCCTGACAGGTGCATACCAACCCGAACTGCTTTAGGTATTTGTCAGGATAGACCAGTACGGATTGTGGCTCTGTTGTCAGGACGATAGTGTTCTCTGGTGCTACGTGACAGGTCTCGCCCTCCCTGACACCTTTTCCCTGTACTACCCAGAAATCAGCCTCCTTTACATCTTCGCCCACGAGAAAGCGATATCTGCCGTCGAGCGAAATCATAGAGTGATTTTGCGTCTGTCGGTCAAGGATTTTCCTAAGCGGTTGTCGGTATGGTGTGAGTTTTATTGTTATCATTTCAGGTGCAAAATTACTGCTTTTTCTTGAATATCAAAGCATAATGCACCTTTTTTCGTGTCTTTAATTATCAATTGTCAGTTTTCGTTTTCTTTTGATTATTTGAATTTTTACTCCATGCAAGCCTTCAAGAATGCGAGGAACAGAGGATGCGGGTTGAGCACGGTGCTACTGTATTCTGGATGGAACTGCGTGCCGAGATAGAACTTGTTTTTAGGGAGTTCTATGATTTCGGCAAGCTTGCTTAGAGGGTTACGGCCGCTGACAGTCATGCCCTTCTGCTCCATCTCAGCGATGTAATTGCCGTTTAGCTCATAGCGGTGACGATGGCGCTCAATGATGTTAAAGCGGTTGTAGATGGCTTGAGCGCGAGATTCTGGTACAAGCTCACATTCGTAGCCGCCAAGTCGCATTGTGCCGCCGAGGTTTGCTATGTGCTTCTGCTCTTCCATCATGTCGATTATCGGACAGAGAGCCTGAGCATTGAACTCCGTGCTGTTGGCATCCTTATAGCCAAGAACATTGCGCGCAAACTCAATAGCCATGATCTGCATGCCGAGACAGATGCCGAGAGTAGGGAGGTTGTTCTCGCGAAGATAACGGGCAGCAGTGATCTTGCCCTCAATGCCGCGATCGCCAAAGCCTGGGCAGAGGATGTAGCCCAAGATCCCTTCCGACTCCCCTACGTGGGAGAGGGAAGAAGAACCCATTGACAGCTTGGAAGCAACATTCTCCTCCGTTATCTCCTCTGCGTTGATGAAGTGAGTGACTACCTTCCTGCCGCAATATACGCCAGCAATCTTCAGACTTTCCGTGATACTCTTGTAGGCATCCTGAAGGTCGTATTTGCCCACGAAGCCGATGTGGAGTTCCTTCTTTGTATCTTGCCACATCTTGACATATTTATGCCATTTGTCGTGGTTTTCGGTAACTGGCAGAGAGTCAATATCTTGATAGCCAGAGAGTTTGAGAATCTGAATGGCAAGCTTCTCCTCGTGCATCTTAAGAGGCAGAGCGTAGATGCTTGGCACGTCTGGGCTGTGGAGAACATATTCCGGTCTTACATTGCAGAAATTAGCCACCTTACGGCGCAAACCGTCAGACAGCGGATGCTCAGAGCGAAGCACGATGCAGTCTGGCTGAATACCGTAGCTCTGGAGAGTCTTTACGCTGTGCTGTGTAGGCTTTGTCTTCAGTTCGCCTGCAGCTGCAATATATGGAACGTAAGCAAGATGAACGACGAGAGCGTCGTCGCCAAGTTCCCACTTCAACTGACGGATAGACTCAAGGAAAGGAAGTCCCTCGATGTCGCCCACGGTACCGCCGATTTCCGTTATTACGAAGTCCAGGTCAGGATTCTCCTTGCCAGTGCGGAGCATGTTCTCCTTTATGGCATCCGTGATGTGTGGCACAACCTGAACGGTCTTTCCTCCGTATTCTCCACGGCGCTCTTTATCAATGACTTCCTGATAGATGCGACCAGTGGTAAAGCTGTTCCAGCGTGTGGTCTGAATGTCAGTGAAACGCTCGTAATGGCCGAGGTCAAGGTCGCACTCGTAGCCGTCGATAGTAACGTAGCATTCGCCGTGCTCGTTAGGGTTGAGCGTTCCTGGGTCAACATTAATATAAGGGTCGAACTTCTGAATCGTGATATTGAAACCGCGGTTCTGCAAGAGTCTTCCAAGTGTGGCAGCGATAACGCCCTTGCCAAGAGAAGAAGCCACGCCGCCTGTTACGAAAATGTATTTCATTTTATGATTGGTTGATTTGAATGGTTTATTGATTATTTGCACAAAGGGGTCTGACCCTTTTGTGCAAATTTCCTAATTGTGTTCCTGCTCATACCAGCTGATGTACGACTTATAGAGCATTCTCAAGCCGCCTGGGGTAGGGTAGTCGCCAGTAAAGTACCAGTCGCCAGGACTGTTCGGGCAAGCCTGATGGAGGCCTTCAACCGTCTGGAAGATAATCTGTACAGGAGTCTTGACCGTGTCTGGGGTAAGGAGCTCGGCAATCTTCGCGGAAACCTCTTCGTCGGTGAAAGGGGCGTAGATGGCGCTGACGAGGTTGAGGCCCGATGATGACTCATCGGGAACAGTGGCTGCTTTCTTTCCTTCGCCTTCTGCAATGGCTGCTTTCACTTTCTCGTAAACTTCCGTCAGCAGGCTTTCCTGACCTCTATCCTTGAGCAAGGCAACCGTAGCGCGGAAGGCAACGAACTGCTCCATGCTCGACATGTCTATGCCGTAATAGTCGGGATAGCGAATCTGAGGCGCAGAAGAAACGATGATGATCTTCTTAGGATGAAGTCGGTCGAGAATCTTTATGATGCTCTGCTTAAGCGTAGTACCGCGAACGATGGAGTCATCAATGATGACAAGGTTGTCGGCAAACGGAACGAGAGAGCCGTAGGTGATGTCGTAAACGTGAGCTGCTAGGTCGTTTCGGGTGTCGCCCTCGCTGATGAATGTTCGGAGCTTGATGTCCTTTATGGCAACCTTCTCGCTGCGGATTCGCATGGACAGAATACGGTGAATCTGCTCGAAATCAGGCTCATGCGCCAAATCATCAATGAGCTGAGCTTTCTGTTTGTTCAGATAGTTATCCATGCCTTCGATCAAACCGAAATATGCCACCTCAGCGGTGTTCGGAATATAAGAGAAGACGGTGTGCTCAAGGTCGTAGTCGATGGCAGGAAGAATCTGGCTGACAAGTTCGCGACCGAGTTCCTTTCTCTCCTGATAGATGTCCTTGTCGCTGCCACGAGAGAAATAAATGCGCTCAAACGAGCAAGCCTTGTTCTTGCCCTGTGGCAGAATCTCCTCTACACGGAAATCTCCGTATTTGCTGACAATGAGCGCATTGCCAGGAGTGAGTTCCTGTATGTCCCATGCGTGGATGTTCATGGCTGTTTGGATAGCAGGGCGTTCAGAGGCTACGACGAGAATCTCCTCATCCTTGTAGTAGAAGCAAGGGCGAATGCCGTTAGGGTCGCGCATTGCAAACATCTCTCCGGAACCAGTCTGTCCACAAACAACATAACCGCCGTCCCAAAGAGGGGCAGAGGTTCGGAGCACGTTCTCAACGCGTACGTTATCTTCTATGTAGTTGGTGATGGAGAGGGGACCCAATGCGGACGCATTGGGAACGGTGGCTTCTTGCTTCGCGGTGGCTTCTTGGTAAAGTCGCTCTACTTCACGATCCAGCCGGTGTCCTATCTGCTCGAGCATGATGTAGGTGTCGCTGTAGATTCGCGGGTGTTGCCCTTTGCTTGTTATCTCTTTGAACACCTCATCCACATTCGTCATGTTGAAGTTTCCGCAGATGCAGAGGTTCTTTGCGCGCCAGTTGTTTCGCCTGAGGAAAGGATGGACGAAGGTCAGTCCACTCTTGCCAGTGGTGGAGTAGCGCAGATGTCCCATAAGCAGTTCGCCACGCCATGCCTCGTCGTCGTTGGCAACCGTCTTTCCTACGGCTTGGAACACTTCCGTTATTGCGCCAGAGCCGAGAGCTTTTTCGCGGAACATGTAGTCCTTGCCCGGTTCGCATTCCAGTTTCACGCAGCTTATTCCGGCACCTTCCTGGCCGCGGTTGTGCTGCTTCTCCATCATCAGATAGAGTTTGTTTAAACCGTACTGCCAGGAGCCATATTTCTCCTGGTAGTACGATAGTGGTTTCATAAGGCGGATCATTACGATTCCGCATTCATGTTTTATTGGTTCCATTGGTTGTTTTGAGGTTTGCTTGCTTTACTTGTTATAAGCAGCTTCTCCATGCTCATAGATGTCGAGTCCTTCTTCCTCTTCGCGCAGACCGCAACGGAGTCCGACTGTATATTTGATGGCATTGAAGATAATCATACCCATAACGAAGGCAAAACCGACTACTGCGAATGCGCCGAGCGTCTGTACGCCGATTGAACATTCTACGCCGTCAATGGCTGAGTTGCAGAAGACTCCGGTGAGGATTGTACCGAGAATACCGCCTACTCCGTGCACGCTGACTGCACCTACAGGGTCGTCAACCTTCATTACCTTGTCGATGAAGCTTACAGAGAAGCACATTGCGATAGATACTACGACACCGATGATGGCTGCTGCCCAGAAATCAACGCAGTCGCAACCGGCTGTGATACCTACGAGTCCGGCGAGAACACCGTTGCAAACCATTGAGAGAGATGGTTTCTTGTCAACAAGCCAAGTGTAGATGAGTGCTGCAATACCGCCAGTAGCTGCTGCCATGTTTGTGTTTATGAATACGATAGCTCCAAGAGCTGCATTTTCGCCTGTGATAGAGAGAGTAGAACATGGATTGAAGCCGAACCATCCTACCCAAAGACAGAATACGCCGAGGGCACAGAGAGCGAGGTTGTGACCAGGGATAGCCCTGCTGTTCTTCTCCTTGTCATACTTGCCGATACGAGGGCCGAGAACCATTGCGCCTGCAAGAGCGAGAGCACCGCCGGCAGCATGTACGAGAGTAGAGCCTGCGAAATCATGGAATCCCATCTCAGAGAGCCAGCCGCCGCCCCAGCCCCAATGGCCAGAGATTGGATAGACGATGGCAGAGATCAGCATTGAGTAAACGAGGTACATTGAGAACTTCGTACGCTCAGCCATAGCTCCAGAGACGATAGTTGCCGTTGTAGCACAGAACATTGTCTGGAAGATGAAGAATGCTGGCGCAGGAATGTTGTCGTTGCCGCAGTTTGACATCCAGAGGAAACCATCCCAGCCGAACAAGCCCTTATCGGCACCGAACATGAGTGAGAATCCTACTATCCAGAAGAGAACTGAACCACACATGAGGTCGCAGAAGTTCTTCATCAATATGTTTGCTGTGTTTTTTGCACGAGTGAGACCCGCCTCAACGAGTGCAAAGCCTGGCTGCATCCAGAATACGAGCATAGCTCCTAAAAGAACCCAAAGGGTATCAACGGCGTTGAAGTCAGCCGCTGCAAGATATAATGTAGTCATAACATTTACAGATTTACGGATTTACGATTTACAGATTTTCCTGAAAACATTGAGTTTTAAAAACCAACTACAGCTTATCCGCAAGCACTTCGTCGCCGTGCTTTCCTGTACGGATGCTGTAGCAGTCAATCATGTCCGAAACGAATATTCGGCCGTCGCCCACTTCTCCTGTGTGAGCTATCTGTAGTATTACTTCAACTGTTGGATCTACGAACTGCTCGCGGCAGACAATAGTGATAGCAACACGCTCAATAACATCTGTGCTGTACTGTACTCCGCGGTAAACTCTTTCCTGGCGAGCCTGGCCGATACCATGAACATCATGATACTCAAACCAGTCGATGTCTGAAAGCAGAAGAGCTTCTTTTACCTCTTCAAACTTTGTCTTCCTGATAATAGCTTCAATCTTTTTCATAACTTATATATTATTGTGTTGGCAATCAAGAACTTATGTTTTGATGGTGCAAAGGTAAGAGTTTATAACGGTAAAAAGTGTAAATTGTAAGTAAACTGGATGAAAAAAGTGTGCAAACTTACAATGTGCTTTAAAATGTAGGGGTTTGATTTACAGTTTGAAAGCAAAACCTTTGTTTATACTTGCAAAATGCAAAATGGCGGGTTTGTGAATGAAATCTGTTGTTCAAAATGTCCTTTACAATCAAACAAAATCGTAATTTTGCACCCAGAAACAACCAATATAAAAGCTAAATTGTAAAAGAAACTATGTGTGGAATCGTAGCAATTTTCAACATTAAAGAGCAGTCGGAAGATCTCCGTCAGAAGGCTCTTCGTATGAGTAAGACTATCCGCCACCGCGGACCAGACTGGTCGGGTATCTATTGTGGCGGCAGTGCAATCCTCGCACACGAACGACTTAGTATTGTTGACCCTGAAAGTGGTAGTCAGCCACTCTTCTCGCCAGACAAGAAGTTGGTGCTTGCCGTTAATGGTGAGATATATAATCATAAGGATATACGTAATGAGTTTGAGGGTAAATACCAGTTCCAGACAGGTAGTGACTGTGAGGTTATCCTGCCTCTCTACAAGGAGGTAATGGAAAATGCTAAGGACGGTCAACCCGACTTCACAGCCTTGCTGGAGAAACTCTCAGGTATCTTTGCCTTTGCGCTTTATGATATAGAGAACAATGAATTCCTTATCGGTCGCGACCCAATCGGCGTGATTCCTTTGTACATCGGTTTTGACGTTGACGGTAAGGTGTATGTTGCGTCTGAACTGAAGGCTCTTGAGGGACAGTGCGACAGATTCGAACCATTCCTTCCTGGACATTATTATTCAAGCAAGGACGGCAAGATTCAGAAGTACTACAAGAGAGACTGGATGGAAGCTCCTGTAGATAACAAGGGAGATGAGGGCAAGGCTACTGAGGAAATCCGTCAGGCTCTTCGCTCTGCAGTAAAGCGTCAGCTGATGTCTGATGTTCCTTATGCAGTACTCCTTTCCGGCGGTCTTGACTCTTCAGTTATCTCTGCCATTGCCCAGAGTTTTGCCGAGCATCGTATTGAGGACGATTCTACTACAAAGGCTTGGTGGCCACGTCTCCACTCTTTCGCAGTAGGCTTGAAGGGTGCGCCGGACCTTGCAAAGGCTAAGCTTGTAGCAGACCATATCGGAACTGTTCATCATGAGATAAACTATACTATTCAGGAAGGTCTTGATGCCATCCGCGATGTTATCTATTTCATTGAAACATACGATGTTACGACTGTTCGTGCCTCAACTCCGATGTACCTCCTTGCCCGCGTTATCAAGTCAATGGGTATCAAGATGGTGCTCTCTGGTGAAGGTGCTGACGAAATCTTCGGTGGTTATCTTTATTTCCATAAAGCTCCGAATGCAGATGAATTCCACAAGGAGACAGTCCGCAAGCTTTCAAAACTTCATCTCTACGACTGTCTGCGTGCCAATAAGTCGCTCTCAGCCTGGGGTATTGAGGGTCGCGTGCCATTCCTCGACAAGGAGTTCCTTGACATTGCCATGAGCATTGATCCTGCACTAAAGATGTGTCCGGGCAAGACGATGGAGAAGAAGGTTGTACGCGAGGCATTCCAGGATATGCTGCCACAGGAAGTTGTTTGGCGCCAGAAAGAGCAGTTCTCTGACGGTGTGGGCTATTCTTGGATTGACACGCTGAAGAAGATTACTTCCGACCAGGTTTCCGACGAGCAGATGGCTCATGCTGCTGAACGTTTCCCAATCAATCCGCCACAGAACAAGGAGGAATACTTCTATCGCTCAATCTTCGCAGAGCATTTCCCAAGCGATTCTGCTGCTAAGTGCGTTCCTTCAGTTCCTTCTGTAGCTTGTTCTACAGCTGAGGCTCTCGCATGGGATGAGTCGTTTAAGAATATGAACGATCCTTCTGGTCGCGCTGTTGCCGGTGTTCATGATCAGGCATACTAAAGTCCCTTCCTTTAGGAGAAGGAAGAAAAAAAACTTTGGTGGCTGACACATTTTTATAATTATAAACTCAATTAGAAGCACTTCCCACAAGTGTGATTTAGTCTCCCTCCCCCGGGGGGGGCTGGGGTGGGGCTTATATGATAGAATTCACTAAAATGCACGGTGCTGGCAATGACTACATCTATGTCAACACCATGCTTTACACAATAGACAACCCAGAGGAATTCTCTAAGCAATGGAGCCGCTATCATTTCGGTATCGGTAGCGACGGACTTATCCTTATTGGCTATCCGTCGTCCATTCATGCCGACTATTCCATGCGCATCTTCAACAACGATGGCTCTGAGGCTATGATGTGCGGAAACGGTACGCGCTGCGTAGCTAAATATCTGCACGACAAGGGAATAACCGATAAGACAGTCATCCGACTTGAGACAAAGAGCGGAATAAAGATTCTTCATCTTCACCTTGACGAAGATGGCAATACCAAGAGCGTTACCGTAGATATGGACGAGCCAAAGCTCAAGGAAGAGGCTCAGCACCAGTTTAAGGAAGAACTTGCCGACACGCTCCCTGCCGGAACATTCGTTTCAATGGGCAATCCGCACTATGTCATCTTCCTCGATGATGAGAAGGTTCGCGAGCAGTTCGGAATAGAAAGCGCTGATGTTGAGCAGTTTGATGTTGAGGCTCATGGTAAGAAACTTGAGTTTCATCCAGCCTTCCCAGAGCGTTGCAACATTGAGTTCGCCACTGTCCTCGCTGATGGCAGCATTCGCATGAGAGTGTGGGAGCGTGGCAGCGGAATAACATGGGCGTGCGGCACAGGTTCTTGCGCCACAACGGTAGCTGCTTTCCTCACTGGCAGAGCTCCGCGACAGTCAACAATCGTGATGGACGGCGGCAGCGTAACAAACCATTGGCAGGAATCCGACAACCATATCATGATGACCGGACCGGCAGAGTTTGTGTTCGACGGACAAATTCAATAAACTTACAGACTGTAAGCAATAGTCCTGCAAATCGTTACTTTTTGTAATAATTTGCAGGATTTTTTATTACATTTGTTTATTTTAGTTAGTTTTTAGGGTAACTTGTTGCCGCAATGCAACGGCATTCTCAGTAAATAATCGTAACTTTGCACCCAGAAAACAACCAATCAGTAAATCCTTATGGCACTCATAAACGACCATTTCTTAAAACTTACGAAGAACTATCTCTTCGCCGATATAGCAAAGAAAGTTAATGCATTCAAGGTTACTCACCCTAAGGCAGACGTTATCAGTCTTGGTATAGGTGATGTTACCCGCCCACTTGTTCCAGCTGTGCTTGAAGCTATGCACAAGGCTGTTGATGAGATGGGAACTTTTGAAGGTTTCCACGGCTATGGCCCAGAGGAGGGTTACGACTTCCTTCGCGAAGCCATCGTCAAGAACGATTTCCTCGCTCGCGGCGTGAAGCTCGACAAGTCGGAAGTTTTTGTAAACGATGGTGCAAAGAGTGATACAGGTAACATTCAGGAACTTGTTCGCTGGGACAATAGCGTCGGCGTTACTGACCCTATCTATCCTGTTTATATCGATTCAAACATCATGATAGGTCGTGCCGGAGTGAATGTTGACGGTAAATGGAGCAACATCACCTATATGCACTGCAACGAGGCTAACGGCTTCATTCCTTCTATTCCAGACTATAAGGTGGACATTATCTACCTCTGCTACCCAAACAACCCAACCGGAATGGTTATCAATCGTGCGGAGTTGAAGAAGTGGGTAGATTACGCTATAAAGAACGATGTGCTCATCTTCTATGATGCTGCATACGAAGCATATATCCAGGATGACGATATTCCGCATTCTATCTACGAAATCCGTGGCGCAAAGAAGGTGGCTATTGAGTTCCATAGCTATTCTAAGACAGCAGGTTTCACTGGCATCCGTTGCGGTTATACCGTTGTGCCTAAGGAACTTACCGTAGCTGGACTTGATGGTAATCGTTATGAGCTTAATCCTCTCTGGGATCGTCGCCAGTGTACTAAGTTCAACGGCACAAGCTATATCTCACAGCGTGCTGCTGAGGCTACTTACTCTCCTGAAGGCAAGCAGCAGGTTAAGGAGGTCATCGACTACTACATGACCAACGCAAAGCTTATGCGCGAGGCTCTTGTTGAGATGGGTTATACTGTATATGGCGGTCAGAACGCACCTTACCTTTGGGTAAAGACTCCAAACAACGAGACTTCATGGGAGTTCTTTGAGCATCTGCTCTACGGCGCTCATGTCGTTTGTACTCCAGGCGTTGGCTTTGGTCCTGCCGGTGAAGGCTATATCCGCCTGACATCATTCGGAGACCGCGAAAAATGTATCGAGGCTTTGGAAAGAATCAAGAACTGGAAATAAACGCAATCAGATAATAATCATCACAAAACAGGGGCAAGGAAAAGAACCTTGCCCCTGTTTTGTGTCTATCGATTGTATGTTTTGTATCTATTGATTGTGCGCTTTACATTCCGAGAATGAAGTCATCGAGTTCACAGATAGACTTGCCCTTTGTGTCAGACTCAAAGACGAAGAACACAGCCTGCTTGCCCTTAGGATTACTGATATTCAGCTTTGTAGTGAGTTCTGTCATCTGCTGTGGCATGTCGGAAGTGAGAGAGAATGTACCTACCTCTACGCCGCCCTGACTCTTCCATGGTCTGCCGAGCATTATGCGAATCTTACCGTTTACGCCCTCTGGCTTGCAACGCAATTGCATGGTGATGTTCTTCTTGCCAGCAAGCTTATTCATGTTAAAGTACTTATAACCAACGATTGAGCCTGCAGTATTATTTATTACAGGAGAGAAAGTTGTCTTAAAGTTGCGAGGAGCTTGGTATGAATCTTCCTCGTAATAAACTGGCTTAATGTAAGAGCCTGAGTACTCATAGTTAGGATAAACCTCGCGAGCTGGTGTAGGACCGGTAAACCAGCAAGCTAAACCGGCAGCCTGACGAACGGTTGGGTCAAGTCCTTCAAGTGCAAAACCCTCTGAGTTGTATTCGCCCTTTGAGATTTCCACCTTGCCGCCTTTTCCTTTCTGTACCTTAACGGAAATAGGTGCAACCATAGCCTGACGAGCATAGCAGTCAGTTCCAATCTGGCGGTGGTAGAATACGTACCACTGGTCGCCAATCTTGCAGATGCTGCCGTGGGTGTTTCCACCTGGCATGGCAGATGCAATCCAATTGCCTTTCTCGTCCTTTTCCTTTGCGCGAGCATCAATTATTGTGCCACCGTAAGTCCAAGGGCCAAGTGGATTGTCGCTGTAGCAGTAAGCGAGGGTGTAGTTGCTTGCTAGTTCAAGGTCGTCTTCGCCAGGAGCAGTTGTGCGTGAGTATATGAAGACGTACTTGTCATCAATCTTGCGGATGGATGAAGCTTCGAAGAAACGGTAGATGCCGTCCTGCTTCACGCTTGATACCATATCGGTAACTATCTGTGTACCAGGCTTTACGCTACACATTGTCTCAGGGTCAAGCTCTGCTCCGTTAGAACTTTCGAAGCCCCAATAGCCATAGACTCTACCGTCGTCGTCAATGAATACGGCAGGGTCGAAACCAAGGCAACCGAAAGTCTCCTTTGGATTCTCCTTGCTCCAGTTGCACACCTCAAACGGTCCGTCTGGTCGGTCGCTTTTGCAAATCATTGTGTTGCGACCGCCACCTTGGTTGTTAGGGTAGAGATAATATGTCTTTTTCCCGTTAGCATCGGTCTTTACTGTTACATCCGGGGCAAATAATACATCAGCTAAACCTTCAGGATTGAGCTTCTCCTTTGCAGGATTCTCGCTAACCTTGAAAATCATTCCGTCATAGCGCCAATTTTTCAAATTCTCAACAGGAGCCGACCAAACTACCTGATCGCGACCGCAATACATGGTGCGGAGATTGTCGTGAGAACCATAGACATACACGCGGTACTTGCCCGGACAGTCTGGGTCTTCAAACACGTAAGGTTCGCCGTCAGGAATGAACTCCCAAAGCGGCATGTAAGGATTCTGTGCAAAAGCCTCTCCAGACAGCTCTACAAGGATAGGAGCAAGGGAGAGAATAAGGAGGTTAAGGAGGAGTTTTTTCATTGTAGGGATTGTTTTTGCCCTTGCCTGAATGCGAGGGAACGATTACTAATAAGATCGGCGACGAAATCGCTGGGGATGGGGGCTTCTATCTTTTCATCAAGACGAGGAGTACGTTGATGTCTGAAGGCGATACACCCGGTATGCGTGATGCTTGGGCGAGAGTTTCTGGGTTAATCTTCACTAGTTTCTGGCGTGCTTCGGTAGAGAGAGAATCCATTGACGCATAGTCAAAATGTCCGCGAATCTTAATGTCCTCCAGTCGGCGCATCTTCTCTGCCACCTGACGTTCGCGAACGATATAACCGCTGTACTTCATCTTTATCTCGGCAGCTTCGCAGATTTCCTCGCAACGGTTCTCCGGTGCATTAAGCAATTGCTTGAGCTCTGGGATGACCTCGGCAACGCCCTGAAGCGAAATCTCTGGACGGGCAATTAGGTCGAAGAGTTTCATGCCAGTGTGGAGTGGGGTAGAGCCGATGCTTTCAAGATAGCCGTTAAGGTCTTTCGGACGGAGAGAATACTTGCGACAGAAGGTCTCGATAGCGTCAATATGCTGCTTCTTGGAGAGCCAGAGATCGTAGCGGTCGCGACGGGCAATACCGAGGTTGTAGGACATTTCGGTCAGTCGTGCGTCAGCATCGTCCTGACGAAGCAGAATGCGGTATTCAGCGCGTGAAGTGAACATTCGGTAAGGCTCATCAACGCCCTTTGTAACGAGATCGTCAATGAGTACGCCGATGTACGATTCGTCGCGCTTCATGACGAGCGGTAGCGGACCGCCATTGTCGCTTCTTCCGTTTATGTAGGTAGGATCTGCGCCTGCATATATAGCTGCATTTGCACCAGCCACCAAGCCCTGTCCAGCAGCTTCCTCATAACCCGTTGTTCCGTTGACCTGTCCAGCGAAGAAAAGTCCAGGAACAAGCTTCGACTCAAGCGAATGATGAAGCTGTGTCGGATCGAAGAAATCGTATTCTATGGCATAGCCAGGTCGATAAACGCGGACATCTCGCAACGCAGGGATTTTGCGCAAGGCATTCAGCTGCACTTCCATAGGCATGGATGAAGAGAAGCCGTTGAGGTACATCTCATCGGTGTCCTCACCCTCTGGCTCAAGGAAGAGCGGATGTTTCTCGCGGTCAGGGAAAGTTACGAGCTTGGTTTCCACCGATGGACAGTAGCGCGGACCGATACTCTTTATCTGTCCGTTGTATAGAGGTGAATCGTCAAGTCCCTCAAGAAGA
>JAZLKJ010000176.1:0-19739 GCA_045597565.1 Prevotella sp.
CGACGACTTCCCTTCACTTTGGCACTAATAACATTGCCCGAGAAGGTTATCTCTTGCACCATACCATTACGAGCGTATGAAGCACCACGAGGCAATCGGTTGCTGTAATCAATGTTTTTTAGTGCGCCAAGCCATTGCTCGCCCCACCATGTCTTACCGTATTTTGTTGCCATGTTTCAAGTTCTTATCTATCTCAGCAAATTACCAGCAAATTAAACTGGTTTCTGTCTATCTCTGTAAGGTTTCTGTAAAGTCTCTGTAAAGTTTCTGTAAAGTCACCTTTCTTACCACCATATTCATTACT
This sequence comes from Prevotella sp., assembly GCA_045597565.1. Lineage (GTDB taxonomy): Bacteria > Bacteroidota > Bacteroidia > Bacteroidales > Bacteroidaceae > Prevotella. The sequence goes on from JAZLKJ010000176.1 coordinate 305, forward strand.
CTATAAAAGCACTTGTCATGGTACGACTTCCCGTTTGCAGAATTTCTTTTTCTTCAACTAATTCTGCAAACAAGCGCGATACTTTTGAACATTTTTTATTTTGTTTGCTTATTTACAAAGGTCTTCTAACGTGGTGTCCGTAAACGTGCGCCAAATTTCGAGTTTTACTTTCTTGTAGTCATCGAAGAGCTGACCGACTCGTTCTATCTCGAATACCAAACGGAGGTCGTTCTTGTCCTCGTTCTCCTGACCCTCCTTTCGATATCCAAGGCGAGCAATCTTGATGTAGTAGAGATCGCGGATACCCTTGCCCGAGAGGTAAGGCATGAAATAGTAGAGCTTGTTGAGCGCAACCGTTGTCGGGAACTTCTTGCCTGTATAGTAAATCTTGGCAGAGCCATCAAGGTACTGCTCCCAGTTGTCCTTCTTCACGTTACAGATAAGGAGATTCTTCGTGAGGTCAACATTCAAAGATGGCTTGGCACGGCGAGTTCCGTATTCAAACTCGTCATCCTCACGAACCATGTAGTTCTGAGTGATTGGCTCAAGCTCGTACTGGTCGAAGAGATCGAGGAAGTTAAGTTGTGCGCACTTTGGTTTTCTTTTCTCTACAACACAACCTTCAAACACACCTGTATTTACTACTGCATTTGCAAGAATTTTGATTACTGGGACAGCAACACTATTGCCAATAAGCTTCATCCAACGTGGACGTGTCGGTGGTAGCTTATAGTCAGAAGGGAAACCCTGAATACGGCATGCTTCTGATTTTGTTATCTTTCGATAATTTTTGGGTATGTAGATTTCCTTCATGAAAGACTTACGAAACGATTCAATCGTATCGCCAGCGCACTCCTTTGTTGCTACGAAATCGTTGGTGTCGCTTGCTACGAGTGTTGGATAAATCCTTGATGATTGGAGAATAATACGGTTTATGCCGTCCAGACCAGTACTGATTTTAGTGTTCTTGAAATCATAGCGCACCTCAATGCAACGTATTACACCATTCTTTGATAAGGATGCAAGTGTATCAACAACATTGACTTTCTGCTTTTTGATTTCTCTATTGACCTTCAGCTTGTCAACATTCAGCACATTCTCTTCGTTCAACGAAACAACAAGGTTCTCTGCAGGAGTAAGAGGTTGATTCATGTCCTGAAGAATAAACTGATAATTTACCTTCTTCAGAATCTTCTTTTTCACCAAACCTTCAAGATCTGATTTTTGAATTGTTGAATCGAGAGCCTGAAAATGAACAAGCGACAAGGGATTTCCATCCAATTCTCCATAGTCACGTTTACGGCGATTCGTAAGCAGCAGATAACAAATCTGTTTTTCCTTTTCTGTTGTTTCTGCAATGTCCCATGAATGAATTGTGGTGTCGCCATTTCTCAAGTCATTGAAGAGAAAATAGTCATTAAACCCCTGCGCATTGCACGACAAACTCCAACGAGCCTTGCGTTCCTCAGCAATGCCATCTGTCATCCTAATTGGGTACAGAGTTTCTGCTTGCTCTGTGTCGTCAAGTACATCACCCAAGCGCACTCTGCCAGGGAATGACTCCGGAAGAACGAATTTATCAAAGTATTCTTTTTCACGAAAACCAATGATGTAAATACGGACACGAGTTTGAGGAACTCCATAATCGTAAGCATTTAGCAGAAACTTTTCCGCATGGTAGCCAGCTTGCTTGATTCTATCGAGAATATAGTCAAGAGCCTCCTTGTTGCGAGGGTCAGCAAGTCCTTTGACATTCTCAAAAATGAATGCCTTAGGACGTACCTTGTTCAGCAAGAATAAGGTGTCATTCCACAACTGTCCACGGTCATCATCAAAACCAAGGTTCCTGCCCGCAATCGACCAACTCTGGCACGGAACACCTGCCGTCATAAGGTCATGCTCAGGAAGTTCCTTCAACTTTGTGATGTCACCAAAGTTGTATTCTTCGTCCTCCTTGAAGTTAGTGCAGTATGTTTTAATGGCATCGGGAGCAATCTCACTAAAGCCAATGCACTCACCACCCACACTCTGAAGTGCGAGTCGAAAGCCGCCAATGCCTGCAAATAAATCTATGAATGAGAATTGTGCCATCTTGTTATCTTAATGTTGCTTTGTCAAAACCTTCAGGAGGCTCTATGCCAAGGAACTCACGATAGATGCGCTCCTTATAATGCGCTCCTAATTTGTTGATTTCTGAAATGAAGAGTTGGTAAGTACCTTCACCACCTATCAAATCCCATAGTTCATCGCCAATCAATACGCACGAATCTTCCTTCATGTTGAACCAACGTCCAGGGAATGACCATTCATAATTCTCGCGCTTGATGTACGGGTTGTAAGGCAGAGCATAATAGGCGTGTTGAACAGGATTGCCATCCATTGCCAGCAACTTAAACATCTTTTCTTTGCTGACTTTTGTCTGGTCGCTATTAGGCAGAGGGCCTTTCAACTCGAACGCATAGGTTTCGCCTGTAAGGTCGCTATTGATAAGAATATCGCATGTAACTGACGTAGGAATTGGTTCACCTCCACCAGCAAGGATGTAGGCAAGTTCTTCATCCCAGTTAGGTTTCAGTTTCTTCTTGCCATTCACACCATGCTCCAATCGGTTTAGGACTTCCTGTATTCGTCTCAGGCGCTCCTTGCCAATTGTTCCTTCTACCGTAGCACCCTTTGTACATTTGCCATGATGAACATTTCCGACAGCCATTGCAAGTTTCTCCCACGCTGTGCCAAATGGAGTGACAAATCTGCGCTCGAAGTGAGAACCTTTAAAAATCTCATCGGGCACAAGAGCCGCATAAAGAGGCTTCTTCGCATGATGCTCCTCTGCCACGAACGGATCAGTCTCAAGAACTCTATCCATGACATTCTCCATCAATGACTGGACAATGTCACAGATAGCAACTGAAACACTCTCGTAGTTGGTAGTGTCTTGCTTGCTGTTATCGAAGTTAAAGAAAAAGAACATAGAATCTACTTTGTTTTCTTAGATTTCTTGGCTGACGACTTCTTGGTTTCCTTCTTTGGCTTAGGTTCTTTCGGCGCTTTGATTGCTGCATTAAGGCGCACAATCTTCTCCCAATTGATGCTACCATCTTCTGCACAGAAATTCTTGATAAACTGTTGTGTTATCTTGTTTATCATCTTTCCGTACTCCTGATAATACTCTTCGTTCTTCTCTTTTGCCTTGAAACCTAAAGGTTCGATAATGTCAACAAAGAGTGTAGGTTCTCCTGAAATGAGAGCCCAGAACTTTTCTCCACAGTATTTCTCATGAGTACTGTCATTGTAACCCTTGTTGTCGTTACCATAGCAGCAACCTTCAATGCACATAGTTGGAACCGTTTTGCGGCTAGTGTTAAACACCTTTGTTGCAGTCACAAACTGTTGTTTCTGCTTTTTCATTGAGGTACTATTACTCCAACTAGGGCCTGACTTAATGGACACGAAATAATGTACTCCTTCATTGTCAAATTCAAGATCAACTCCTTCGGCAGAAGACTTATGACCGCCATAAACTTTTTCCGAAACGAAAATAGCAATCGTTTCCATCCAGTTGCCAAAGATGGTTTCCTCAGCAGAGGACATGAATGCTGAAGCTAAGCCTTCAACCATTTCGCTTGCGGTTACAATGTGCTTAGCCTTATACATGTAAGGGTTCTTACGTGTGAGAAGCTTCTTTAGGTCAAGCTTCTTCAGTTTTTCGAGTCGAGCTGCGTGGAATTCACCAATATGTTGCTCTACATACTCGGATATTTGGTTGATGAGTTCTTTGTTCATAATTATAATTTGATATTGTTAGCGCAAGTTGTTTTCTTTGAAATAATCGAATGGTTCTACCTTATCGTTGAACACGCTCAAGTGATTAAATTCTTTGACAAACCGAATTTCCGTGAATCCCATCTGCCATAAAATGATGATGCAAGCCGTATATTGCATTCGAGAGATGATCTCTGTCTCTCGCATGAACTTGTCAATTTGACTTGACCCTATGTGATGAACTATTTCATTTCTCATATGGCGTATATTAGAGATTGGCTGACCAGAATAATCTTGTATACCTTTCGATGCAATTCCGCATGAAAGTTTGTCGAAGTCGATATTTTTCTTTTCCAGGTACTGACTTATCTCAACACAGTCGTTCTCGGTACCCATTTTTTCGATTATCGAGTAATAGGTAAGAAAACGACTTCTGTTGTCGAGCAAGATGGCGCGAGTGTAGAGCTCTATGTTTTGCGAGAGATCTTCATCCATTTTAGTGCCATAGGTTTCTATCCCATCTTGGAACACATAAAGGTGATCAAGACAATTCTTGCTCGTTACCATGTATTTCAATGGTTCGTTGGATGTCTTGACTGATGGATTGTTGTAAAATGGGGTGCGGAGGCTTATTGTTCTTTCTCCACCTGTATCTGCAATCTTCATGTCCCATTCTATTATGCCACCAGCATAGAATGATAATAATGAACAGATACAATTAATATCACCATCCGTTTCAATGAACATCCGTTTATTCTTCCCTTTCATCTCATAGAAAAGAATGAATGATTCACCATTCAAGTTGAGTTCTGTCTTGTATCGAACGAAGATAGGTTTACCATCCTTTATCTCAATCCCATTCAAATCACCTTCCAGCACATTGGCAGTTTCCGTCAGTCGGTAGTAGGTATGGGCAACGCTTGACTCTATCGGATGTGAAAAGGAAAGGTTGTTCATCATGAACGTCCATTGGCTTATTTTAGAATGAAGCTTTTGAGTCACTCGGTGAAAATATAAGCCTGTCTTTTTGAAGTTTATCGTAACAGGATAATTCCCGAAGGTTGCATCTATGGCGCAAATGTCCGATTCTTGCTTATTGTTTCTTTGCCATTTAGCAACTCGCCAACTTAGTTTTTCCTTATAATGGTGATTTGTAATTCGCACGATAAACGTCAACGGGCGAGCATTGATGTTTATCTTAGTTTTAGCTTTAACAACAGACTTATTCTTATCCCGGAGTGAGATAAGTATCTTGGCAGAAATGTTTAACTTGTCATCAACATACATTGCCAGAGAATCAGTATGCAGAGTGTTGCTCATAAAATATCCTGTTGATAATTGCTTTATGTGCGGATTTATCCAATTTAAGGGTGCAAAGGTAATAAGAATTTCTCAAATAATCATAGATTATTGAGATTTTAACGCAGAATTTTACCTTATTGTTCTATCTCTTTTAAATTTTGTTTTCATGCAGCAATTTTAAGTAGGAACACCACATCCTCCTCCGTTGCCCATCCGTCAAGATCGGCAAATTCGTCCTTGATGAACCAGTGTCCCTTCTGGTAAATCTCCACGCTCGATGCATCATCGAAGTACGAGAGGAGTTCTTCACGATTCTCCTTCTCTGCCTCAATAGCAACCTCCACAAGACTATCGTAAGCCTGGAAGACAACATCATTCTCCTCCACATACTCGCGGAGCTTATCTTTTGCTATTGTATTTTGCATGATAGTATGTTTCGTTTTCTGTACAATAGAATGCTACGGCTTAAATATTTCCACAAGTTGTGGAACTTTTTTCTATTACCAGCAGTTCCTCAAATCTTATGAGTTCGTTCATATCTACCTTCAGGATCTTGGCTATTGCAACCATTGTTTCGAGTGAGGGTTGGCAACTGTTGGTACACCATTTTGAAACGGTGCCTTGGTCTTTACCTAATTTGTCTGCAAGCTATTTGTTGGTCAGATGTTTCTCTGCCAACACAACTTTTAGTCTGTTGATATAAGTGACTTCCTTTTGTTCTTTGTCCATAAATCTTTTATGATTTTATGGGTGCAAAGTTAAAAATTTATATTTAAAATAACGAAGGAAAACTATTATTATAGCGTCAAATTGTTGTAAAAAAGTTCCTAATTCTTGAAATATACTCCAATAATTGAACAAAAATGCTTGTTTCTTTATATAAATGGTTTGAGTATTAGAGTGGAGACAGTCGGGCGAGATAGTCGTCGTTTTCTCCTTCTTTAATCAATTCGGCGTGGAAGCCGTGGGCTTCTGCTGCCTGAGAAAGAGTCTGAAAGTCAAGGTAGAGCCAGTCGAAAGGCTCGCCTTTTATGTTTTTATACTGCATCTGGAAATCTACTTCGCCGTAGTAGTTTTCAAACTCTGTGGCATCGAAGAAACCGTCTTCGTCTTCGAAGATGTAAGCGAGGTCAGTGGAGTCTATAAGAATCTGACCTTCAGGGCAAAGCAATTGCTTTGCCTTTTCAAAGAATGTGCCGATGTTTCCGAGTTTTCCGACAATGCCGGTTCCGTTCATCAGCATGATTATTGTGTCGAATTTTTCGCTATAGCCATCTTCAAAGAAGTCTTGAAGCATGACTTTTTTTACTCCGCGCTCTTTCATTACGCTTACAGAAAGCGGCGAGATGTCTATCGCCGTAACGTCTTTCTGCATAGCTTGCAAAGCCAAGCTATGACAGCCAGCACCGGCACCGACGTCCAGTACCTTTCCTTTTGCAAGTTGCAAGGCTGTCTGCTCCAGTTCCGGCATCTCGTCGTACTTGCGGAAAAGAACCTCAACAGGTATCTCATCTTCCTCAAACATTGAAGAAAACACACGGAGCTTGTCAGCCTTTCCTGTCCTGTGGAAGTCTGTTATCGCTGCACCCATCGGGTCGTTATAGCTGTCTGTGATAGCTTGGTTCTGCAAAATAAATTGTCAATTATCAATTATCAATTATCCATTAGCTTTACGCTCTCACCTGTCCGTTTCCGTTGATGAGCCACTTGTATGTAGTCATTTCCATCAATCCCATCGGACCGCGAGGACCGAGCTTCTGAGTAGAAATTCCTATCTCTGCTCCAAGTCCGAACTGCGCGCCATCGGTGAAGCTTGTAGGTGCGTTTACATATACGCAAGCAGCATCAACCTCTGTCTGGAAGCGCTCTGCAGCAGCCTCATCGTCAGTGATAATACTTTCGCTATGACCAGAGCCGAACTGTGCGATGTGATTGATAGCATCGTCGAGAGAGTCAACGACGCGGAGGTTCATTGCGTATGCCATGAATTCTTTGCCGAAGTCGCAGTCGTTCTCATGGATGTCCACGTTCTTAGCCTGAAGCTTAGCAATGATGTCTGTCAGTTCTGCCACCTTGTCCTTGTGAACAAGAAGAGTGTCGAGGGCATTGCAAACGCTGACGCGACGAGTCTTAGCGTTCAGGACGATGTCGGCAGCCATCTGCATGTTTGCAGCCTTGTCAATGTAAGCATGAACAACGCCTGCACCAGTCTCTATGACAGGCACCTTCGCATTGTCGCGAACGAAATCGATAAGACGACGACCGCCACGAGGAATGCAGATGTCAACATAGCCCACAGCACCGAGAAGTTCTGCTGTTGCCTCGTGGGTTGCCTCGAGGAGAGAAACGCAAGCGGTGAGACCAGAAGCTGACGCTTCAGGCACAGTGGCTCCTGGAAGTTTAAGACCGTCTGCTTCAAGTTTTTCAAGAACCTCATGAATAAGATTGATGGCAGCGCGGTTTGAGCAATCGGCATCGCGACCGCCTTTCAGGATGCAGGCATTGCCGCTCTTAAGGCAGAGCGAGAATACATCGAATGTCACGTTAGGACGAGCTTCGTAGATAACGCCGATTACTCCGAAAGGCACAGACTTTTTTCTGAGACGGAGACCGTTAGGAAGTGTTCTGTCTTCAAGAGTTATGCCGAGCGGAGAGGGTAGGGTAGCGACATTACGCATGTCTGAAGCTATGCCTTCAAGACGAGCCGGAGTAAGCTGAAGACGGTCGTAGAGAGGATTCTCCTTGTCCATCTTGGCGAGGTCTTCTGCGTTAGCTGCAAGAAGCTTCTCTGTATTTGCCACGATAGCATCAGCTACGGCGTTGAGTATCTGGTTGCGCTGCTCGTCAGTAAGAAGTGCTACGAAACGAGCGGCGTCTTTTGCTGTTTTGAATATTGGGTTCATTTTTCGTTTTTCACTTTAGAAATTCCGTGTGGAGAACTGTTTCTGGTTTAGTGATAAGGTCAACGAGGATGTTGTCGCGAGTACCGTTTGCAATGATTACGTCAATGCCTTCCTTTGCTACAGAAGAGGCTGTGTGGTACTTAGACTCCATGCCGCCACGACCGAAGCTGCTCTTCTCGCGATGGATATACTCGCTGAGGTCAGTGCCTTGTGCAACCTTCTCAATAACCTTTGATTCCGGATTCTTTGGATCGCCGTCATAGATACCGTCGATGTTGGAGAGCAGGATGAGCTTGTCCGCCTTGAGCATTTTTGCAATAAGACCAGAGAGTTCGTCGTTATCTGTAAACATAAGCTCGGTGAGAGCCACTGTGTCGTTCTCGTTTACGATAGGAAGTACGCCCATGTCGAGCATGAGTTGCATGCAGGCTTTTTGGTTCTGATATTGCTCGCCAGCCTGGAAGTTCTCCTTCATCGTAAGCACCTGTCCGATGTGGATGTTGTGCTCACGGAAGAGGTCGTAGTAGTGGTTGATGAGTCTGACCTGACCGATGGCAGAGAAGAGCTGTCGTTGCTCTACACTGTCAAGATGAGACTCTACACGAAGTTCGCTTCTTCCGCTTGCAACAGCACCTGAAGAAACGAGAATAATCTCGTGGCGCAGTTTGCGAAGTTCTGCTATCTGGTCAACGATGGCAGAGATGCGAGTGATATTAAGTGTGCCGTCAGCGCGTGTGAGAACGTTGCTGCCGACTTTGATTACAAGTCTTTGTTTCATGTTCCTTGTTATTCTAAGCGTTATTCCCGAAGCGGACGCTTCGGGCACGGGGACTTCATGGATTTATTTTTATCCATTCGGAGGGAAGCAAAACACTATGCTAAAAGTCCTTGGATAACGGCGTTAGTGAAGCCGTTCTTTTCCATTGCATTGAGACCGCGGATAGTGAGACCGCCAGGAGTCGTAACCTTGTCGATTTCTGCTTCAGGATGATTGCCGCTTGCCTGGAGAAGTTCCACTGCGCCCTTCATTGTCTGAAGAACTATGTCCTTAGCCATGTCTGCCTTGAAACCGAGCTGAACACCACCTTCCGAAGCCGCACGAACATAACGCATTGCGTAGGCTATTCCGCAAGAAGCGAGAACAGTGCCGGCAGAAAGTTGCTTTTCTTCTACTTTCATGCAAGAGCCCGTAGCGTTGAAGAGACTCTCAACGAGTGCAACCTGCTTTGCTGTCGCATTGTTGTCAGGCACGATGAAAGTCATGCTTGCCTTCACTGCGATCGCTGTATTCGGAATGCAGAGAACTACTGTTATCTCATTGCCAACGACCGCTTTTACCTGTTCAATAGAAACACCTGCTGCAACAACGATGAGAATCTGCTCCTTAGTGAGAGAATCCTTGATGCCACCGAGAACCTGCTCAACGAGCCAAGGCTTTACTACTACGCATACAACGTCCTTGCCAGAAGCTGCGGCATTGTTGTCTGTAGTGATGTTTGCACCGGCATCAGCAAAGCGCTGGAGAGAAGATTCGTAGAGGTCTGCTGCTGTGATATCTGAAGCTGAAATGAGTTCTGGAGTGTTGAGCCAGCCTTCTACCATTGAGCCGCCCATTGCTCCGCATCCGATTACTGATAAAGTCATAGTTGTATTGGTTTTTGAGGGTTGTTTTTTTATGTTTATATAAACGGACAAACCCTCGCATGAATGCGAGGGCACAGTGGTTGTCCTTAGATTCCGATTGTAGCGCTTTCTTCGACCTTATTAGACGCGCTTTCTTCTTGCTTTTCAGAGATGCAAGCCTTCTTCTCAGCGAAGATCTTTTCCTCCTCTTTTCTGATAAGGATTGTGTCACCTTCTGAGAGTGTTTCTGAGAGAAGCAGTTCGCATACGTTGTCTTCAATGTAAGTCTGGATGGCACGCTTTAGAGGACGGGCACCATACTGAATGTCGTAGCCCTTTTCTGCAACGAAGTCCTTTGCGTCAGCCTCAATCTCAATGTGATAACCAAGCTCCTCAACGCGAAAAACGAGGTCTTTAAGCTCAAGGTCAATAATCTTTTTGATGGCATCCTTCGAGAGCTGATCGAACATGATAATCTCATCAAGACGGTTAAGGAACTCTGGCGCAAACTGCTTTGAAAGACTCTTCTGGATAATGCTGCGAGCATACTCCTTATTTTTCTCATCCTGAAGATCGCGAGAGTGGATTCGCTCGAAACCGATACCAAGTCCGAAGTCCTTGAGTTGGCGGGTTCCAGCATTACTTGTCATAATAATAATGGTATTTGAGAAGTCAATGAGACGACCGTTACCGTCAGTCATTCTGCCTTCGTCAAGCACCTGAAGCAGCATGTTGAACACATTGCTGTGAGCCTTCTCTATCTCATCAAGGAGTACAATAGAATATGGCTTGCGGCGAACACGCTCAGTAAGCTGACCTCCCTCGTCGTAACCCACATATCCTGGAGGCGCACCAACGAGACGTGATGTGTTGAAACTCTCAGAATATTCGCTCATGTCAACGCGGATGATAGCATCTGCTGAGCCGAACATTTCCTCTGCAAGTTTCTTTGCGAGGTGAGTCTTACCAACACCAGTAGGACCGAGGAACATGAAGGCACCAATTGGGTGATTCTTCGAACGAAGTCCGATGCGATTGCGCTGTATAGCCTTTACCATCTTTGTTATGGCATCGTCCTGAGCAATGACCTTAGCCTTCAGCACATCAGCCATTTCCTTCAAACGCTTGCCTTCAGCTTCCTTGACGCGATTTACAGGCACGCCGCTCATCATGGAAACAACGTCAGCCACGTTCTCGTCGTTGACAGGAGTGTAGTTTTCGCGGTTTGTGTTATCAAAGTCGTCCTTCAGTTTCTGGAGCTCTTTCTCAAGGACCGTCTGCTGATCTCGAAGATTAGCCGCTGCCTCAAAGTCTTGGCTGTCAACGGCTTCCATCTTCTGCTTGCGAATCTCCTTTATTTCATTCTCCTTATCAATGATAGACTGTGGAACGGCAGAGTTCTTCAAGTGGATTCGAGAACCCACTTCGTCCATGGCGTCAATAGCCTTGTCTGGGAAATAGCGGTCAGAGATATAACGTTCTGTAAGATCCACGCAAGCTTTCAGTGCTTCATCTGAGTAGCAGACGCGGTGGTGCTTCTCGTAGCGGTCTTTGAGGTTATGGAGAATCTCAAGGGTTTCCTCTTTTGAAGTTGGTTCAACGATGACTTTCTGGAAACGGCGTTCCATAGCACCATCCTTCTCAATGGACTTGCGATATTCATCAAGCGTAGTAGCACCGATACATTGTACAGTACCGCGAGCTAGAGCCGGCTTAAGGATGTTTGCGCCGTCCATGCTACCAGCAGCTGAGCCGGAACCGATGAGCGTGTGGATTTCATCAAGGAAGATGATTATGTCAGGGTTCTCCTCAAGTTCCTGGATAATACCCTTCATTCGCTCTTCAAACTGTCCGCGATATTTTGTTCCTGCAACAACAGCAGTCAAATCGAGTGAAAGCAGACGCTTGTCAAAAAGGACTGGCGAAGTCTTCTTGTCGGCAATCATCTGCGCAAGACCTTCCACGATAGCACTCTTACCAACACCAGGTTCGCCGATGAGCACCGGATTATTCTTCTTTCTGCGACAGAGAATCTCCTCTACGCGTTCAATCTCTCTCTCACGACCAACCATCGGATCAAGTTTACTCTGACGAGCAGCTAATGTAAGGTCAGTTGAGAAATTGTCGAGTATAGGTGTCTTGGACTCCTTGTTGCCCTTCTTTCCCTGTTTCACAGAAGTGGAGTTATCGCCCATGATTTCGCTCTCAAACTCTTCAGAGTCTTCGTCGTCGAGATTGTTTGTGAAAGGTGCTGGGCCGAAAGGATTCTGCTTGTTAGAATTATAGCTCTGTGGTTGGTGGTGATTGCTTGGCGTTGGATTCATGTTTTGAATGCTCGACTGCGACTGAGAGTTTGTCAAGTCGCTCTCCGGATTTTTCGAAACAGGTTTGATGAAATCACGTAGGGTGTTATAGTTGAGGTGCTTTTCCTCAAGATAATCCTTCACAGTATTCTTGCTGCGATTGCTCATCATCGCCATGAGAACATGAATTGGTTCAACGCTGCCACTTCCTGCCATGGTGGATTCCACTACAGCCATACGGATAAGATGGTTGGCTGAAGCAGAAAGGTCGATGTTCAAGATATCCTCAGCAGTAGTGTCTGTGCCCATGATATTCTTCTCCATGTCGCCTTTCATTTCGTTGATATCAATGTTGTTGTCTGTGAATATCTTCAGGTTTATGTCTGAGTTCAAACGCAGGAATCCCAACATAAGATGCTCAGGTTCCACCCTGTTGCAGTGGAGTCGTTGAGCCTCTTGGCGGGAATATGATAGCATTTTAGATGTTTCTTCTGAGAATTTTTGTGCCATTTCTGTCTATTATACCTTTTTCTGTATTTTCCTGTTTAATAATGCAAAAGGTATTCCAATGATTGTGTGGAACTGAAGATTCTTTTTTTACGCTTTTGATTTCTTGATGAATGTTATTTCAAGCCTCTTGAACGGAGCAATGCGTCTGGTGATGGCTTATGTCCGCGGAAACGAACGTAAAGAGTCATGGCATCTTCGCTGTCACCCTTCTCCAAAATGTTCTCGCGATATGACTTTGCTGTTTCCTGATCAAATATGCCGCGTTCTTTGAAAAGTTCGAAACCGTCTGTGTCAAGAACAGCTGCCCAAAGGTAAGTGAAGTAGCCGGAAGCGTAGCCGTTGCTAGCAAAGATATGGCGGAAATAAGGACTGCGATAGCGATATTCCACGAGCTCAGGCTTGCCAAGTTTTTCTGACACCTTCTTCTCGAATTCCATTACATCCACATGACCCGTGTAAGGCATCTTGTGCCATTCAAGGTCGAGTAGAGAAGCAGCCACAAGCTCAGTTGTCATGAAGCCCTGGTTGAATTTTGCCGAAGCATCCATCTTTGCGATGAGAGAGTCTGGTATAGCTTCGCCAGTGATGTAGTGCTTAGCATAAACCTTCATTACCTCCGGCTCGAATGCCCAATGCTCGTTTATTTGTGATGGCAGTTCCACCATGTTGCGATCCACGTTTGTTCCAGACTGTCCGCGGTATTCTGCTGTTGTGAACATTCCGTGCATGCCGTGACCGAACTCATGGAAGACGGTTTCCACTTCGTCGAGGCTGAGTAGTGAAGGCTGATCCTTTGTAGGCTTTGTCATGTTGCCTACATTATATATTATAGGACGTTCCTCAACACCGTTGATGTTCGATTCGCCCTTCAGCTCACTCATCCATGCACCACCGCGCTTTGTCTCACGTGGGAAATAGTCGGTCATGAAGACAGCTAGATGCTTGCCCTGAGCATTCTTTACGTCATATACAGTTACCTCCGGATTATACTTCGGAGCATCTGGCAGAAGCTCGAAGGTTGTGCCGTGAAGACGGTTCGCCACGTAGAACATGCCCTTCACTACGCTATCAAGTGCGAAGTAAGGACGTAAATCGTCGTCAGAGAGGTTGAAGCGTTCCTTCTTCACCTTCTCCTGATAGTATGAGTAGTCCCAAGGCTCAATCTTTATGCCTGCATTCTCACGATCGGCAAGAGCCTGCATGTCGCGAACTTCCTCTTCCACCTTCTTCTTCGCTGGTTCCCAAAGCTTATACATCAGTTCCTCTGCATTCTCCACAGTCTTCGCCATCACATTGTCAAGCATGAAGTCAGCGAAGGTGTTGAAACCAAGGAGCTGCGCCTTTCTGTAGCGGAGGTCCAGAATGCGGTTGATGTTTGTCTCGTTGTTGTATTCGTTCTTGTTAGAGCAGAGAGACGTGTAAGCCTTGTACATCTTTTCGCGAAGACTGCGAGAGTCGGCAGCGGCGAGAACAGTCAGGCGCACAGGAGCATGAACCGTAAACGACCAACCCTTTTCGTGTCCGCGCTTCTTTGCCTCTTCGGCAGCTGTTTCTATAGTGTTTGCTGGCAGACCAGAAAGTTCCTTCTCGTCGTCGATGTAAATCTCTATTGCGTTAGTCTCCTTCAGGATGTTCTGACCGAAACTCTTCATCGCATCAGACATTTCCTGGTTTATCGCCTTCAGCTTATCCTTATCAGCATCGGAGAGCAGGGCACCGCTGCGTACGAAGTTGCGATACTTCTTTTCCAGAAGACGCATCTGTGCTGTGTTCAGACCGAGAGACTCGCGTTTGTCATAGACCTTCTTTATGCGCTGGAAGAGCTTATCGTTCATCGCAATCTCGTCCTCCGCAGCAGTGAGGATAGGCAGAATGTCCTCCGTCACTTTCTCCAGTTCGTCGGTATTGTCTGTTCCCTGGAGCAGTCCCCATACAGCCGTAGCCTTTTCCAGATCCTGACCGCAGTTGTCCAGTGCGAGGATAGTGTTGTTGAAGTCAGGTTCAGCCGGATTGTTTATTATCGCTTCCACTTCTTTCTTCTGCTGCGCAATGCCAAGCTGAACGGCAGGCAGATAGTCCGAGTATTTTATGCTTGAGAACAGAGGTATCTCATATTTGTTTGTAGGCTCCTGAAGGAGCGGATTATCACTCTTTATCGCCATGTCTTCCGTAACTTTTGGGCTGCAGGCTGCCAGTGCAAAGGCAGCACCGATTATTATGTTTGTCTTCATATATTTTTGGATACTTTGTTAGGTTAATAGGGTATTTTTGCTCACACCATAAGTTATTTTATTGGCAAAGTTAAGAAAAAACGATAGAATTTTTGTTTATTTATTAGTCTTTGTTCTAGTTTTGTGAATAAAGTTAAGGAAAGACAAGTAATTTCCGACCTAGATATCATTTCTTATCAAGAACTGCTAGGCGTTGAGAGATCAGTTCTTTGAATTGTAGTTTTTGCTCTTTATTAATAAAAGAAGAGTCAATAGTCTCGTTCCATTTATTTTTGTATGTTTGGAATTTGTCTAAGATTTTGTTTGCAACAATAGTGTCCAAACCAGATGCAATCATACCTTCTATGAAGTCTGCACGCATTAATTTCTTCTTCCATCCATTGAGCGGTAGTGCTAACTCTTCCGTATCTTCTGGCATAACGATTGCTGTGGAAAGTTGATCATAGGTCGGACTTAGATTGTACGAACCTTTTTTATGACTGATAAGGGAGAAATTCTTTAAGTGCATGTCGGCATTGCCTACAAGCCATGCAAATACGACTTGTTGCCAGAAATTGGTAAGATCAAGTAACGGTGTTGCAGAGTATCTCTTTATAAGCATGGCTATCATTTCGTAACGGCCATTATATTTGTGCTCAGTAAGATGCTCGGAAATCTGACAAAAGTCTTCCATGGCATATTTTTCTCCATTGTCACTCCTATCAATACGACGAGTAATATAGTTCAGCTCACCGTCGGCAAAACGTATAAGGGAATGGGGCACTGTGTCTATACGTGCAATCTCAGCTAAATGCATCGTCAGGTCTTCTATTTCAGGAAGACATGTAAAACGTTCTGTCTGTGGCTTCAATATGTAACGTCCCATAAGGCCGACAATAGTTAGGCGTTGCGGGTTGCCAAATTCATCATGTTCTAAATCTACCGATAACTTAGCTTGTACTCCAGTGACAGTAGTATGATTTTCAACAACTACCTGCGCCAGTTTATTGATTTCCTTACGAGTATAAGGTAATATTGGGGCAGAAGTCAGACCGAAGAACTTTTTAGCACAACGCTTGTGAAAGTCTATTTCGCCAGCGTTCAGAGGCTTATAGCAACACAAACATCTATTCATGATTATCCTTCACTTCTAAGGGTACAACACTAACATTACCTATACAGTCGCGACAGCATGTCAAGAGCAATGCCATACGGTCGTGCCGCCTTATCTTCCAGTTTCGTTCTGCAATATTCAGCAACCATCCTTCGGGTATCAATCCGTCAAAGAAAGGAAACAAAACTTTACTTTCGTATACTTCCTCTCGCAGCGGCAGGGTAATGCTTATAGGTTCAGCTTCTGATGAGAGGAGGTAATCACGATTGTAGGTGAAATGATATCCGTTTTCGTCTTCTGTAATGACACCTGCAAAAGTATTACGGAGAAAAACGCGTCCCTGTCTCATAATTCATTCCTTTCTGAGCGTACAACGCCGAGTTCCATACCGAATAGAGCAAGCACTTGGTTCACTTTATCCATGCGAACCGTAGGCTTTCCCTGTTCCAATTCACGAACAAAACGAAGACCAACGCCAGATTTCATCGCAAGGTCTTCTTGAGTAAGATTGTATTCCTTGCGAAGTGTTTTTATTCTTTCCGATAATTTTGTTACTGTCATACTGAATGAATAATTATACCTTTTCGGGTGCAAAGGTAATAAAAAAACTTAAGAAACAAACAAAATCGTCCCGAAAAGGTATAATTGATATAAATATTTGTGTTTTTAACTAATCATTATACCCTATAGGGGTGATTGTAATATACATCAAGAGGCAAATGCTTTTGATTAGCACTTGCCTCCTGACGTTTTAATGGTTACTCCTCTCTTTGTTTGCTTTTCGTGAGCAAAGTTAAGGAAAAATAAGTTATAAAAAAATCGGATTATTCTTTGTTATAATAAAAAAATGTGTAACTTTGCACCGTGAATATGTGGTGCTGCGGCTTTTGCTGGGCATCTTGAATATTAATAAAAGTTAGACTATGCTCCGAAACTCTCTTTCATACATGCTGCTGATTCTTGCTTCCAAGGGCGAGAAAATGAAGCGTGGCTTCAGAATTGGGGGGGGTACGTAAACGGCTTAATATTAGGCTTTTAGATGGAAAATAAGACCTACTGCAGGTGCTCTTCGGAGTGCTTGCGGTAGGTCTTCTTTTTGTGTATAGCCTTCGATGCACATGAATTAATATTAACTAACAATTATACACTATGAAACGAATTCTTTTTTGCTTGCTTGCAGCCATAATATCGGTTGCGGCAAACGCACAGAAAAAGACCCTGACCATCGACTTCTCAAAAGGAAGTAACTGGCAGAATGGTTTTGAGTATGCCTCAAGTCCAGTAAAAGGAAAGACTTACGAGGTAAGTGACGGATGGAGCGTGAAGTTCAGCGATGGTGCGTTGTTCCGTGATAAAACATATATTCTAGGCGCCGAAGGTTACTACGGTCCTATTTTTGCTCATTATTATTACGGAACACTCTATGCTTTCTTCTGGGCTTTTTCGGAAAAGAAGAACACCGGTGTAACTGTTAATAACTCGAAAGGGTTGGAAGCCACCGCGGTAAGATACTATGTTGACTACCGAGGCTATGAACCTATTTTCTCAGCATTGGACGCGAAGGGAAAGAAGGTAGGATTCACAAAGAACGAGGAATTTCTGGAGAAGACCATGACAAGCCGTCGTTACAAATACGAAATCAAATTGAACCAACCATCCAAATCACTTAGGTTTGATGCAGGCGTTTCTGATAATGCAAAGGGTACTGGTTATGATGATTGGAATACCCTCTTTCCTATATTAGATATTAAAAACAAACCGTTTCATTCCCTTGCTGGCGAAGAAGAAAATCATAAACCAGACCCCGTTACTGGTACCCTCTACAAGATAGAGATTGACTATGAACCAGCCAAGTATCCTGGCAGTTATGCTGAGCTGTTGGCACAATACAAGGAACTTGAAGATAAGTACAACATTGCCGATGCGGAGAATAGCAGCCTGAAAGAAAGTGTAGAGAACTTGCAGCAGTCGGAAGATGCTCTGAATGCTACAGTAGCAGACCTTCAGCAGCAGTTGGAGAAGGATGAGGCTGACCTCGGCGAAACATTGAACGACTTGACTTCTGCTCAGATGGCTGCCCGCAGATACATGGCTCTCTACAACATCAACAAGAAGGACCTTGACAAGATGAATAGCGTTTACACAGCTGGTGTGCCAAGCTCTTACGGAAATCCGTCATCATCTTTGCGTACAAAGAATGTACTAAAATATACAGAGACTAAGGGACAGAACAAGGAACTTACCATTCTGAACTCTTCTTCAACGCACGATATGGCTGGCATCACGATGGGTAGCGATGGCAAATACTACATTGGTTCAAAGCAGGGCTACTACATCACTCGTGTTGAAATAGAATACGCTAAGATTGGCGAAACAGACAATACCAGCATCGCAGGTAATTCCCAGAAGACAAAAGACCAGAGTGAGGTATGGAGTACGCAACGCAAGGTTCATCATGCCACTTTCGTAGCCAACGCCGAGATGAACGATAATACAGGAGATCCACACGTAAAGGTTCGTGGCGTCAATATCACGGCTGCTCCTGGTGAGAAAATCTGCATCATGGACATCAAGGTATGGACGGCAGAATCCAACGACCGCTGGGCATCGGAAGACTACAGCATGGGAACAGACAACTTCTTCACATACGATGATTTCGTGAAGTACGGAGGTGGCACGAACGCCATCGGCGCTGCTATCCAGATAGATGACAATACAAAGTCTGGCACTTACGATCTTCTCGGTCGCAAGCTCGCTGAACCTCAGAAGGGTATCAACATCATCAATGGCAAGAAGGTGATGGTGAAGTAAACAGCCCTAAGCCAAGATTATTTAAGGGAACTATATATTATTTGCCCCCAAATAATAATTAAATATTTTTTTGACAATTTTATTTTTCTTGTTAACAAACAATGTCCAACAATAGGCAGAAATTATAAATATAAATTTTTGAATTAATTCTTGTCTCAAGAAAAAAGGCCAAATGGTAAATACTTACCTTTTTTAATGATAGTGATAAAAAACACTGCACTCTATTTTGGGGGGCAGTGTTTTTTTGTAAGTATGTTTGCCTCGCTCTACTGCAATAATATTTTTGATAATTTTCTTTTGACAAACAATGATCAACAATGGACAGAAATATACAATAATATTTTTAAGATAATTCTTGTAAATTGTTGCTAATTCTTGTCTCCAAAAATAAATTAAGGTCTAATAGTATATTGTTGCCAAATCATATTTCATAAATTCTACATGTGATTATGTCAGTTATTTTATATAGAAATGTCTTTTTTTTTATGCAGTTTGGGCTAATGTCTGCTTTTTTCTAATGAATTTTAATGTTTTTTTATAACTTTGCCCCCAGAAAATCAGAGACGGGCACCGCTCTTTGAGCGACGTACCCTATTTTCTGGGTACGAATCGTTACACTACATTGCCCCCGGAAAATCAGAGACGGGCTAAAACTCTCAACAATCAGAATCTGTGGTAAAGGCTGAGATTATATTGCCATCCTTAGCGTTGCAACCTTTTGTGCATCACTACTGGATATTGAAGACAACTTCCGTAAGAATGTCAAATATCATTCTGCCCGAAGGTTGCCTGCATTGGATGTTCCATAGGAAGAAGTCGTTTGATGTAGATAGTATTTCGCAAGAGGGAGTCAAAGCTTCTGCTACAGGTCTTTATGACAAGGCTATACGCATCAGT
>JAZLKJ010000177.1:0-5637 GCA_045597565.1 Prevotella sp.
CTCAAGACTCAGCAGCGTGCTCTTGAAGCTCAGCGTGAGCAACTCAAGGCTCAGCGTGCAGCCATTGCTGCTCAGCAGGCACAGCTTAAGGGACTTCACACACAGAGTGCTTCTATGGCTGAGAACAACAAGCTCATCAGCCCTATCAGCGGTTACGTTACAGCGCGTAACTACGATGCTGGCGATATGACAGGTTCTTATCCAGTAGTAACAATCGAGCAGACAAATCCTGTAAAAATTCTCCTCAACGTAAACGAAATCTACTACAGCAAGGTTAAGAACGGAATGCCAGTAAGCATCCGTCTTGACGCCTACGAGGAAAGAGGCTTTGGCGGTAAGGTAACTATCGTTTATCCTTCTATTGATCAGGCTACTCACACATTCCCTGTAGAAGTTACTATTGACAATCCTGAGCAGCTTGTTCGTCCAGGAATGTTCGCTCGCGCTGAAATCAATTTTTCTTACAACAACAGCGTAGTTATTCCTGATGAGGCACTTGTAAAGCAGATGGGTGCCGGCGACCGCTATGTTTATGTTCTTGACCCTTCTACAAATACTGTAAAGTATCAGAAGGTAGAACTCGGACGACACATCGGTGACAAGTACGAGATTAAGAGCGGCGTTTCTCCGAAAGACAAGGTTGTAGTTGCTGGCCAGAGCCGCCTTGCCGACGGGAAGAAGGTTGAGGTCGTGAAGTAAATTGAGAATTGATAATTGAAAATTGATAATTGAGAATTCGCAAATCTGTAAATGTGTGAATTTGTAAATTGTAAATTCGTAAATCTGTAAATAAATATGACCTTATATGAAGGAGCGGTCAAAAGACCGATTATGACGAGCCTTTGCTTCGTGGCAATCATCGTGTTCGGTGTGTTCTCGTTCATCAAGCTGCCTATTGACTTGATGCCAGACGTAGAGACAAACACCATCATGGTGATGACTTACTACAATGGAGCTTCGGCGAACGATATTGAAAACAATGTAACGCGTCCGCTTGAGAACTCACTCAATGCCGTGGAGCACTTGAAGCACATCACTTCAAACTCTCGCGACAACGTCAGCGTCATCACGCTTCAGTTTGAGTTCGGTTATGACATCGACGCTTTAACAAACAATGTCCGAGACAAACTTGACATGGTCAGCAATATGCTGCCTAAAGACGCCAACCAACCGGTGCTTTTCAAGTTTTCTACCGACATGATTCCTATCCTCCTGCTTTCTGTTCAGGCAGAGGAATCACAAAAAGCACTTTACAAGATACTTGACGAAACCGTAGCCAACCCACTTGCCCGTGTAGATGGTGTCGGTACAGTTAGTATATCAGGTGCTCCAGAACGTGAGATCAACATCTACATGGATCCACGTAAGATGGAGGCTTACCACGTGTCTCCAGCTCAGATCAGTTCGGCTATTGCCGCTGAGAATATGAACCTCACAAACGGTACTGTTGATATTGGTAATCAGACGCTTACCGTACGTACCGAAGGTGAGTTCGACGATCCGAGCGAGATGCAGAATGTAATCATTTCTGCACAAGGCGACAAAGTAGTCTATCTGAAGGATGTAGCACGCATTGAAGACAACCTTGAGGAACGTGCTCAACGAGCATTCACAAATGGCAAGCAGGGTGCCATGATCGTTGTTCAGAAGCAGTCTGGTGCAAACTCCGTGGCTATTTCGGACAAGGTTATCTCCATGCTTCCTGAACTTCAGAAGAACCTTCCTTCAGATGTAAAACTTGGCGTTATCGTAAACACATCTGATAACATCAAGAACACAGTAAGTTCGCTTGAAGAAACCATCATGTACGCCATGCTCTTCGTCGCACTCGTCGTGTTCGTCTTCCTCGGACGTTGGCGTGCAACAGTCGTTATCGTCATTACGATTCCGATGTCGCTTATCGCTTCGTTCATCTATCTGTTCGGTACGGGTTCTTCCCTCAACATGATTTCGCTTGCTTGTCTCTCAATTGCCATCGGTAATGTTGTTGACGATGCCATAGTTGTGCTTGAGAATGTTACGACGCATATTGAGCGTGGTGCCGATCCAAAGCAGGCTGCGATGCACGGTACTCAGGAGGTTGCGATTTCCGTTATCGCTTCTACGCTTACCATGATTGCCGTATTCTTCCCGCTGACCATGGTAACAGGTATGGCTGGTGTGCTCTTCAAGGAATTGGGTTGGATGATGTGTATCATCATGACAGTATCTACTGTTTCTGCCCTCACATTCACACCAATGCTTTGCTCGCTCACTCTTAAGCTCAAGAAGAAGCAGAGCGGATTCTTCAAGAAATTCTACACACCTATCAGTCGCAAGCTCGATCAGCTCGACAACTGGTACGAAGGTGTTATCCATTGGGCTGTTCGCCACCGTAAGACGATTCTTGCAGCGTGCGGCATCTTCATTGTGCTCACCATAGTTATTGTATCATTGTTCGGCATCAAATCCGACTTCTTCCCAGCCAACGACTCTGGTCGTGTCGGCGTTTCGCTTCAGTTGCCAATCGGTACACGCGTTGAGAAGTCTGAGGCACTTGCAAAACAACTCACAAAACTTTGGATGGATCGCTATGGCAAGGATTTGAAGAACACCAACTTCACAGTAGGTCAGGCAGGCGATAACAACACATTCGCTTCACTCTCCGACAACGGTTCTCACATCATTTCCTTCAATATGCAGTTCGTCAAGAGTAACGAGCGTGACAAAGGTCTTGCAACTATCTGTGACGAAATGCGTGCCGACCTCAAGCACATCCCAGAGCTCGCCAAGTATCAGGTTAAGCTCGGCGGTGGTGGCGGCGGTATGGGTGGCCAGTCAACTGCCACATTTGAAATCTACGGCTACGACATGGATGCCACTCGCGACCTCGCAGAGGAACTTGCAGCAAAGATGCGCGAACTTCCTGAAATATCAGAGTGTGTTATCTCTCGTTCTGACTATCAGCCAGAAATCGTTGTCGATTTCGACCGCGAGAAGCTCTCCCAGCAAGGTCTCACCCTCAGCACAGCATCTGGCTATGTTCGCAATAGCATCAACGGTTCTCAGATGACGTATTTCCGTGAGGATGGTGACGAGTATGACGTAAAGGTTCGCTTCGAGCCAACTGCACGTCAGTCTATCGAAGACATCGAGAGCATGACTATTCCTAACGGAAAGGGACAGCTTATCCGCATCAAAGACATCGGTACCGTCATGGAAAGTTCTATTCCTCCAACAATCGAGCGTAAAGATCGCCAACGTTATGTTACTGTCAGCGGTGTACTTGCCGACGGTTATGCACTCTCTGACGGTGTTGAAGCCGGTAAAGCTATCTACGAGAAGATGGACATTCCTCAGGGTATTACAATCCAGGTGGCAGGTTCTTATGAAGACCAGCAGGATTCTAACCGCGACCTCGGAACACTCGGTATCATCATCATTATCCTCGTGTTCATCGTGATGGCAGCACAGTTTGAGTCGCTCACATATCCGTTCATCATCATTATCTCAGTGCCATTCGCATTCTGTGGTATCGCAATCTCACTTGCCCTCACAGGCACCGACCTCAACATCATGTCTATGCTCGGTGGTATCATGCTTATCGGTATTGTAGTAAAGAACGGTATTGTGCTCATCGACTATACTCAGCTCCTCCGCGAGCGTGGCTACGGACTTCTCCGCGCCGCTACAGCAGCAGCAAAGAGCCGTCTCCGTCCAATTCTCATGACTACGCTTACCACAATCCTCGGTATGCTTCCTATGGCATTGAGCCACGGTGTAGGTGCAGAGATGTGGCGCCCAATGGGTATTAGTATCATCGGTGGTCTTCTCGTATCTACATGTATGACGCTCATCTACGTTCCTTCTATGTTCTGTATCTTCGGTGCTGTCGGCACAAAGAACAAGCGCAAGAAATTCAAGAAGCAGCTTGAGCTTGACGCTTACTGGAAGGAACACAAAAGCGAGGAGCAGTTTAATGCGTAATTAAATTGTAAATCCGTAAATCTGTTAATCTGTAAATGGTATTATGAAATCAGTATTCATTACATACGATCAGGCACTCCATGAGTTGGTTATTGACGCCATGAGTCGCTCGCTCTGCAAGGGCTACACTTTGTTCCCACAAGTGGCAGGACGCGGAAGCGTTAGCGGCGAACCACACCTCGGCTCACACGCATGGCCTTCTACCAACTCAGCCATTATCACCGTCTGCCCAGCAGATCGCGTGCAGCCACTTCTCGACCGTCTGAAGAAGATAGACATTGAGAACCCACTCCTCGGCCTTCGCGCATTCGTTTGGACAGTCGAGCAAAGCATTTAAAGAGTTCTATAAGATTTATACAAATACTTTTTAGGACTCAAAAGTTGTAAAATTTGTTACATTTCATATAAAAGGAAAGGCAAGAACTCAGTTTTTTGCCTTTTCTTTTTGTTTTTACAAATAAAACCTTTAACTTTGCAGACATAATTATTAAACTTTAAAACCAGATAAACACCATGCTATCTCCTAAAGACTTAGAGCAGATTGCTCAGAAAGGCATTACGCCTGAACAAATTGATGTTCAGCTTAACCAGTTCAAGACAGGTTTCCCATTCCTTAAGTTAGATTCTGCCTCAAGCATCGGTCACGGCATCGTTGCACCAACTGCAGAAGAGCAGCAGAAGTACATTACTGCTTGGGAAGCATACAAGGCAGAAGGTAAGAAGGTCGTAAAGTTCGTGCCTGCTTCAGGCGCAGCTTCACGTATGTTCAAGGACATCTTCTCTTTCACAACTGCCGGTTACGATGTTCCTACAACAGATTTTGAGAAGAAATACTTTGGCGATATTCATAAGTTTGCTTTCTTTCAAGCACTAGACGAAGTGTGTCAGAAGAACAACGGTAAGGGAGTTGACGCACTAATTGCTGAAGGAAACTACAAGGCTGTTGCTCTCAACATGCTTTCAAAGGAAGGTCTCAACTACGGTCAACTACCAAAGGGCATGCTCCTTTTCCACTCTTATGAAGAAGGCGCACGCACACCAATGGAAGAACATCTTGTAGAGGCAGCTCTCTATGCATCATCTGACAAGAAGGCTAACGTCCATTTCACAGTTTCTCACGAGCACCTCCCATTCTTCAAGCAGCGCGTAGCTGACAAGCAGCAGATGTATGCCGACAAGTATGACGTTACTTACGACATCAGTTTCTCTGAGCAGAAGTCTTCTACAGACACTATCGCAGCAGCTCCTGACGGCTCTCCATTCCGCAATGAAGATGGCACTCTCCTTTTCCGTCCAGGCGGTCACGGTGCTTTGATTGAGAACCTCAACGATATTGACGCTGATGTTGTCTTCATCAAGAACATTGACAACGTAGTGCCAGACCGCTTGAAGCAGCCAACAGTTGACTACAAGCAGATCATCGCCGGCATTCTCGTTGACCTCCAGAAGAAGGTATTTGCTTACCTCGAACTTCTCGACGGCGGCAAATATACGCACGAGCAGATTGAGGAAATAATCCGTTTCGTACAGCAAGACCTCTGCTGCCGTAAGCAGGACATCAAGGAACTTGAGGACGCAGAACTCGTTATCTATCTCCGCAACAAGCTCAACCGCCCAATGCGCGTCTGTGGTGTTGTGAAGAACGTTGGCGAGCCTGGTGGTGGTCCTTTC
>JAZLKJ010000178.1:0-8748 GCA_045597565.1 Prevotella sp.
CCAATCTTTTCGATGATGGCGTTGAGTTCATCAACGGATGGTTTTTGGATGTCGAGCTTGTACTTCTTGATGATTTCGCCAATCTGCTGCTGAATCTTCTGTGCCTTGCCGCCTGCAAGGGTTGCTACGAGGTTGTAACCAGCCTTGTTGAGTACAGGAACGATTTCTTCAGAGAAACCAACTTCAACGAACTTGCTTACAGGATCCTTTGGAGCCTTCACTTCCGGCTTCATCTGAGGGAAGAGCATTACTTCTCCGATAGCGAACTTGCCTGTAAGAAGCATTACGAGACGGTCGATACCGATACCGATACCGAATGTAGGAGGCATACCATACTGAAGAGCGCGGAGGAAGTCGTGGTCGATGATCATAGCTTCATCGTCACCCTTGTCTGCAAGCTTCATCTGGTCAACGAAACGCTGTTCCTGGTCGATTGGGTCGTTAAGCTCAGAATAAGCGTTAGCGAGTTCCTTACCATTAACCATGAGCTCGAAACGCTCTGTAAGACCTGGCTTGCTGCGGTGCATCTTAGTGAGTGGAGACATTTCAACTGGGTAGTCGCAGATGAATGTAGGCTGGATGAAGTCGCCTTCGCAGGTCTCGCCGAAGATTTCGTCGATGAGCTTACCCTTACCCATGGTCTCATCAACCTCAATACCAAGGTGCGAGGCGCACTGCCGTATCTCGTCTTCGCTCATAGGGTAGAGGTCGTAGCCAGTCTTCTCCTTGATGGCATCGAGGATAGGAAGGCGGCGGAATGGAGCCTTGAACGAGATAACTTTACCGTCAATCTCAACCTCAGGCTTACCGTTCACTGCGATACAGATCTGCTCGAGCATCTTCTCTGTGAAGTCCATACCCCAGTTGAGGTCCTTGTAGGAAACATAGAGTTCCACGCAAGTAAACTCTGGGTTGTGAGTGCGGTCCATACCCTCGTTGCGGAAGTTCTTGCCCATCTCATAAACGCCCTCGAAACCACCCACGATGAGTCGCTTGAGATAGAGCTCAGTGGCGATACGCATATACATATCCTGATTGAGTGCGTTGAAGTGAGTGATGAACGGACGAGCCGAAGCACCACCAGCGATGTTCTGAAGGATAGGAGTGTCAACCTCTGTATAGCCTGCGCCATCAAGAATGTTACGCATTGTGCGAACGATTGTAGCGCGCTTAAGGAATGTTTCCTTCACGCCCTCGTTCACTACGAGGTCAACATATCGCTGACGATAGCGAAGCTCAGGATCGTCAAACTTATCGTAAACATTGCCATCAGCGTCTGTCTTTACGATAGGCAGTGGCTTGAGAGATTTTGAAAGGAGAGTGAGTTCCTGAGCATGAACGGAAATCTCACCAGTCTTTGTGCGGAAAACAAAACCCTTTACACCGATGAAGTCGCCGATGTCAAGGAGTTTTTTAAAGACCTTGTTGTAGAGGTCCTTGTTCTCTTCTGGGCAGATGTCATCGCGCTTTACATAAACCTGGATGCGACCCTTAGAGTCCTGAAGTTCGGCAAAGCCTGCCTTACCCATGATACGACGTCCCATCATACGACCAGCGATAGTCACGCAGCGTGAGTTTTCTGGTGATGGTGTGTCGGTGATGTCGTTGCCTTCCTCATCCTTGCCGATGACTGGGAGGTCAACAAACTGCTCGCGGATGTCATCGCTCCAAGCGTTAACCGGGAATTCGGCAGCTGGATATGGCTCGATGCCCATGTTGCGCAGTTCCTGCAGACTCTCGCGTCTGCCTATTTCTTGTTCACTGAGTTCAAGTATGTTCACAGTAGTAATTTACAATTTACGAATTTACAATGTCTCGATTTATATTTGCCTCCGCCCTAGAATGGAAGATCGTCGCTTGAAGAGCCGTCGCCCATTGCGATGTCGTTAGAGAGTGTAGGCTGAATAATGTTGGCGGTAGGGGCTGGAGCTGCAGGCTGTGCGAATGGGTCAACATTCTGAACTGGAGCTGCTGCTTGTGGCTGAGCAACTGGTGCGCCAACAGGAGTGCGGTCAACCTTCCATGCGCGGATGTCGTTGAACCAGCGACCGTTGTATTCGTGAGCGTCAATGTCGAAGCTTACAGTGAGCTGCTCGCCCACCTGTATGTTCATGTTAGCCAATCTGTCTTCACCGAATACAGTGAACACGCAACGGCGTGGGTATTGTTCGTTTGCACCTGGTACCTCGATTACGAATTCCTGAGAAGCCCAAGTGTTACCTGTTCTTGCACTTGTGCCTGAGCGCTTGTCAAGCGCGGCAATGATTTTTCCTGTTAATTCCATGTTATGTTAGTTTTTTTATTTTTTTCGAAGTTGATTTTGAGCGGACATAATCCACCTAACCTTAAAAAGCACTGCAAAGTTATAGTATTTTTTTGTTAAAACTGAACGAAAATGGGAAAAAGTTACACATTATTAAATTAAATTGGTTTTTTCTTTGCTGTTTAAATTTATTTGACTAACTTTGTCCGCAAAATACAAAAAACTACGAAGAAATGAGAATAAAACTATCCAGTGACACTCTGAACAATCGATTGAGTGCTCTTTCAAAAACCCTTGGAGCTGGCAACAAGAACAGCTCGAACATCCTGAACTGCTTCCTTTTCCAGGCAAGCGAGAATGCTTTGACGATCACTGCTTCCGACAGTGAGAACACAATGACTACAACAATGCCTGTCATTGAGAGCGATTCTAACGAAATGTTCGCCATCAACGCGCAACTTATCATGAATGCCGTGAGAGATCTTGCTGACCAGCCTATTGAGATTGTCGTAGATAATGATACTCGTGCCGTACAGATGGTGTATGCTAACGGTACTTGCGACTTTATCGCTGATGATCCGTATGCCTATCCGCAGCCACAGATACTCGACGAGAATAACCTCACTGTCGTAACAATGCCTTCAAAGGTTCTTGCTGAGAATCTTGAGCGCACAATCTTTGCAACTGGTGACGATCAGCTCCGTCTTGTCATGAACGGAGTTTATTTTGACCTTACTCCTGACTTCGCAGTTGTCGTTGCGAGTGACGGTCATAAGCTCGTTCGCAACCAGATTCAGACCATTAAGACAGAGAATCCTGTTTCTTTCATCCTTCCAAAGAAGCCATCTTTGCTTCTGAAGAACAGCTTGAACAAGGACGATACAGAGGTTACAATTCAGTTTGATGGCAAGAACGCTGTGTTCACTTTTGATGCTGGCGTGCTCAACTGCCGACTCATTGAAGGCCGTTATCCAAACTATAACTCAGTGATTCCTAAGGATAACCCTTATCTCGTGGCTGTTGACAAGAAGCTTCTCCTTGGTGCACTGAAGCGCGTACTTCCTTTCGCAAGCGACAGCAGTCAACTTGTACGCCTTGATGTAGAGGAAAACCGAATCACCATCAAATCAGAAGATCTTGAGTTTGCAACAAAGGCTATTGAGAATGTTCCTTGCGGATATGTTGGAAATAAGGTTTCTATCGGTTTCAAGGGCTCGGCTCTCCAGGCAGTCCTCTCTAATCTCAATTTCGATGAAGTGACACTTTGCATCGGCGATCCTAGTCGTCCTTGCCTTGTCCTTCCGTCTGAGCAGCCAGAGAATCAAGACGTACTCATGCTCCTCATGCCAATGCTATTGAATGATTAATAGCCCCACCCCGACCCTCCCCCTTAGGGGAGGGAGATTATAATTACCTTTGCGGATGATTGCGTGTTAAATTATGGAATATGATAGGAAACCTCATGAAACAGCAAATTGCACAAACTATAATCTGTTAAAGGAGTTTGCTCGTAGAATGAGGAATAATATGACAGATGCAGAAAGACATTTGTGGTATTATCTTCAAAGAGATTCCATGGGTATCAGATTCAGATGTCAGCATATCATTGGTGATTATATTGGTGATTTTGTTTGTTTGAAAGCAAAACTCATCATAGAAATAGATGGCGGCTATCATTTTCTTTCTGACCAGCAAGTTACTGATGAGCAAAGGACAAAATTCCTTGAATTAAAAGGATTCCATGTTATGCGTTTTACAAATGAGGAAGTTTTGTATAATACGGGGTATGTGCTGACGCAGATTGAAGATTATCTCTCTAAAATATTATCAGATTAACAGCAACTTGCTGATATTCTATTAGATGAATACAACCGACAAAACATATATTAATCCCTCCCTCCTAAGGGGGGGAGTCGGAGGGGGGCTTGGGGGAAAGCATATTGTTCTCGGCATCACCGGCTCTATAGCTGCCTATAAAGCATGCTTGCTCATCCGTCTCTTGATAAAAGAGGGGGCGGAGGTGCAGGTTGTCATTACCCCCGCAGGAAAGGAGTTCATAACTCCGCTTACGCTCTCAACACTGACACGCAAGCCGGTTGTAAGCGAATTCTTCGACCGCAGGGATGGCTCTTGGCATTCGCATGTTGACCTCGGTTTGTGGGCAGATGCTATGGTCATTGCTCCTTGTACGGCTTCTACGCTTGGCAAGATGGCTAATGGCGTGGCAGACAATATGCTCATAACGACTTATATGTCGATGAAGGCGCCTGTGTTCATCGCTCCTGCCATGGATCTTGATATGTTCAGGCATCCTGCTAACCAGAAGAATATTGAGACTCTGCAAAGCTACGGCAACCACTTCATTGATGCTGGCACAGGCTTCCTTGCTTCCGGTCTTGAAGGCAAAGGCAGAATGGCAGAGCCAGAGGAGATTGTTGCGGCGCTGAAAGCGTACTTCATTGAAAAGTCAGTGTTAGAGTCAGAGTCAAAGTCGATACTCATCACAGCCGGTCCGACTTACGAGAAGATTGACCCTGTGCGCTTCATAGGCAACTACTCTTCGGGCAAGATGGGCTTCGCTTTGGCAGAAGAATGTGCTGCTCGTGGCCATAAGGTTACGCTTATCGCCGGTCCTGTGAATCTGAAATGTTCGCCTTACATCAATCGCATAGATGTGGAGTCGGCTCAAGAGATGTACGACGCTGCTACAAAAGCTTTCCCAAAGATGGATGCCGCCATACTGTGCGCTGCCGTTGCCGACTATCGACCTGTCAGTCAGGCTGATACGAAGATAAAGCGCGAGGATAAGGGAGACCTGACTGTTGAACTTACCGCTAACCCTGATATCGCCGCTGCTCTCGGAAAGATGAAGACTGAAGACCAGATTCTTGTAGGCTTCGCTCTTGAGACTAACGATGAGGAAGTGAACGCCAAGAAGAAACTTGAGAAGAAGAATCTTGACTTCATCGTGCTTAACTCCACTCGCAATGAAGGCACTACCTTCGGCTATGATGATAACCAGATATCCATCATCAGTCGCGAGGAGCAGATAGACTTCGGTAAGAAACCAAAGTCGGAAGTCGCGAAGGATATCGTTGATCATTTGGAGTTCAAAGGCTTCCGTTTGTTGCCATTTTAATTGTATATGCGTAAACTGTTATCCATAATCCTTATTCTTTTTATTGCTATCAATTCCAATGCCCAGGAGTTGCTGGCAAAGGTTACTATTAACCATAATCAGATACAGGGAACTGATGCCAGTGTTTTTGATAACCTGAAAGAGACTCTTGAGCAGTTTATCAACGATAAGCAGTGGACGCAGTATCAGTTTCAGCAGAACGAACGCATAAACTGCAATTTCAATATCACCGTGACGAAGTATGATCAGGGCAGCGGACTGTTTACCTGTACAGCACTTATTCAGGCAAACCGTCCGGTTTATAACTCTGCTTATACCTCCACATTATATAATAATAAGGACAATAATTTCAATTTCACTTTTGCACAGTTCGACCAACTGAACTTCAATGAAGAAAATATTGATAATCAGCTGACTGCACTCTTGGCTTACTATGCATATCTGATTATCGGCCTTGACCTTGACTCCTTTTCTCAGATGGGTGGGGAAGAGGTGCTGCAGAAGTGTATGTATCTGACCAACAACGCTCAGAACCTTGAGTATGTCGGCTGGAAGGCTTTTGAGAATGACCGCAATCGCTTTGCCATCATCAACGATTATCTGGACGCAGCAATGAAGCCGTTCCGTCAGCTTCAGTACGACTACTATCGCAAAGGACTCGACGAGATGGCAACTAATGCAGAGCGTGGCAGGACAAACATCACGACTGCTCTTGAAGAGTGCCTGAAGAAAGCGAAAGAAGATCGTCCGCTAAGCACTCTGCCTTCTATCTGGACTGACTATAAGAAGGATGAGCTTGCTAATATTTACAAAGGAAAAGGCACACCGAAAGAGAAGGAGAGCGTCTATGACATTCTCTTCTCTATAAATGCATCACAGAATACAACCTGGGAAAAGATTAAGCAGTAACATCTATATATGCAACAATATCTGAATCTCCTTAACCGCATCATCACTGAAGGAACAGTGAAGACGGACCGTACGGGTACAGGCACAAAGTCCGTGTTCGGTCATCAGATGCGCTTCAATATGGCAGACGGGTTCCCTTTGCTTACAACAAAGAAACTCCATCTGAAGTCCATCATCCATGAACTTCTTTGGTTCTTGGCTGGTGATACCAATGTTAAGTATCTGCAAGACAACGGGGTACGCATCTGGAACGAATGGGCTGACGAAAACGGTGACCTCGGTCCGGTCTATGGTCATCAGTGGCGCTCATGGCCTGATCATGACGGCGGAACAATCGACCAGATAAGCAATGTGATGGACCTTATTAAACACCATCCTGACTCGCGTCGTATGGTTGTCAGTGCGTGGAATGTGGCAGACATCGACCAGATGAAGCTTCCGCCATGCCATTGCCTCTTCCAGTTCTATGTTGCTGACGGCAAACTCTCGCTCCAGCTCTATCAGCGCTCGGCAGACACTTTCCTTGGTGTGCCGTTCAACATCGCATCTTATGCTCTCCTGCTTCAGATGATGGCTCAGTGTGCTGGATTGGAGTGTGGCGAGTTTATCCATACCACAGGCGATACTCACCTGTATCTCAACCACTTGGAGCAGGCGCAGCTTCAGCTTACACGCGACCCTCGTCCGCTGCCAAAGATGCTGATAAATCCTGACGTGAAGGACATTTTCTCGTTCAAGTATGAGGATTTCCAACTTGTTGACTATGATCCACACCCACATATAAAAGCGGAGGTTAGCGTATGATAAGTATTATTGCCGCTGTAGCCAAGAATAATGCAATCGGCTTTCAGAATAAACTTCTGTATTGGTTGCCTAATGACTTGAAGCGTTTCAAGGCATTGACAACTGGCAATACAATAATTATGGGCAGAAAGACCTTTGAGTCGCTGCCTAAGGGAGCATTGCCAAACCGTAGGAATGTCGTGGTTTCGCGAAATGCCGAGTATGTTGCCGAAGGGGCAGAGGTTTTCACTTCCATCGATGCAGCTCTTGCAGCTTGCGAGAGCGATGAGATTTTTATCATTGGTGGTGAGCAACTCTATAAGGCTATGCTCGACAAGGCAGATCGTCTTTGCTTGACAGAAATTGACGATACTCCGAAAAATGCCGACGCTTTCTTCCCTGAATACGATAAAGCCGTTTGGAAGGAAAGCATGAGAGAGAATCACGAAACAGACGAGAAGCACGCTCAGCGCTATTCTTTCGTGGATTATACAAGGTCTTGAGGTTTTTAGAGGTAAATGGCAGGAAGAAAAGACTTTTTTCAGTTTAAACAGTTTGCAATCCATCAAGAGAATGCTGGCATGAAAGTCGGCACAGACAGCGATTTGCTCGGTGCCATGGCAGCAGAAGGCAGTAGCATTCTGGATGTCGGTACAGGCACTGGAGTGCTTTCACTGATGATGGCACAACGTTGCCCGGAAGCAAGGATTACTGCCATTGAGATAGACGATGATGCCGTAAAGGATGCTTCCCGCAATTTCTCAGAGTCAAAGTTTTCTGACAGAATCACCCTTCATCATTGCTCCTTTCAGGACTATCTTCTGATGCTGGGCGACGGCGCAGAAAAGTCGCGTTTTGACAGTGTAGTCTGCAATCCACCTTATTTTCATAACAGTATGGAGTGCCCAGATGTGCGCCGATTGCGCGCGCGTCATACCTCCAGTCTTCCTTTTGATGTACTTGTCGGCGGAGTCTATGATCTGCTTGTTGACGGTGGATTATTCTCAGTCTGTATTCCGCCGGAAGTGCTATCTGCATTCTGCAACGAATGTCAGCGTGCCGGTTTCACTCTGCGCGATATCTACAGCATAAAAAGCGTGCCAGAACAACCTACCAAACGCTATATCCTTGTGCACTGTAAAGGCGTACAAGGAGAGGTTGTGCGCCATGAATTTTGTATGCGCAATCCCGACCGTTCAGTATCCGACTGGTACAAGGACCTGATGCGTGATTTCCTCATTCATGTATAGTCCGTCAAACATTTTTAACATAATATTATGAAGGAACTTATCTGTCCAAACTGTCACAAGGCATTCACTGTTGATGAAGCAGACTACGCTTCTATCGTTAGCCAGGTAAAAAACGCTGAGTTTGATGCAGAAATAGAACGACGTATTGCAGAACTGCACGGCCGCCATAAGGCAGAAGAGCAACTGGCTGCTGCCAAAGCAGAAAAGGCATACCAAACAGAGTTGAGCAAGAAGGATATTGTTCTGACTCAAAAGGAAGCAGAGATTGCCAGACTCAAAAGTGAACTTGGTTCTGTGGAAGAGAAGAAGGCAACAGAGTTGACACTTGCTCTTGCCGACAAGGATAAGGAGATAGCGAAACTTCAATCAGCTATCAGCGAGTCTGACAGCAAGATGAAGATTGC
>JAZLKJ010000179.1:0-7793 GCA_045597565.1 Prevotella sp.
GACAAGGTGCAAATAATCTTTTTCCTTTGCTTCTTGTACTACTTCTGTCTATGTAAATCTTTCAAAGATCGCTTCTTTAAACGCCCCGTTTTTTCAGCGGAACGAGTGCAAAGGTATGACTATTTCAGAAACCTCACAAGCATTTTTAGGAAAATGTTGTCAAAATCGACGTTTAATTGAGAATTATCAAGCATGAAGTTTTCTAAAAGGGCAAAAAGGGTGTTTTTAGTACATTTTAACGAGAGGCAGATTCATGGACGTAGAGAGGGGCTGTAAATGGACTATAAAAGGAATAGAATAAGGAGAAAGAAAGAAATCGGCGGAAAAGGGCGGTGTTTTGAGAATAATTATTAACTTTGCAGCCAGAACAGGTGTTCTGTTGAACAATTGAGAATTGATAATTGAGAATTGATAATTAAAGCGCGGCGATTTGCGGCTCGGGGATTATCGCCCCTATAAAACCTGAATCGCGGCTCGGAAATCCTCGCCCTACATGGGAGAGTCGGGGGCTTTATACATTATTATATATATGGGAAAGCTGAAAAAGACAAAATATACAGGACTTACCGATGCGGAAGTGGCGGAAAGCAGAAGGCTGAACGGAGCGAACACACTCGTTCCGCCAGAGTCTGATCCGATATGGAAAGACCTCCTGCTGAGATTCTCGGGTCCTTTCGGTCATCACTTCAAGCGGTCGAAGGGTAGGAATGCCGGTAAGCGATACAACGACGGAGACCCGCTGATCTTCGTTCTGGAGATTGCGGCAGTGCTCTCTGTTTGCATTTCGTTCATTGAATACTACGGGCTTCTCGGCATTGCGGGGAAGCATGATGCGCATGTATTCTTCGAACCGATGGGCATCATAATAGCTATCATACTAGCGACGATGCTCGCCTTCTACTTCGAGTTTCAGGCAGACAAAGCGTTCTCTGCACTGAACGAGAAGAACGACGAGGAGAAGGTGAAGGTGGTGAGAAACGGAAGCGTGACCAAGGTGGAGAAGCAGGACATCGTTGTGGGAGACATAGTGATCCTTGCCACAGGCGATGAGGTGCCAGCCGACGGAACACTCCTTGAGACAACGTCCATGCAGATAGACGAATCGACGCTGACGGGAGAACCGGTATGCAGGAAATCCATCAGCGAGGAAGACTTCGACAAGAACGCCACCTACCCTACCAACTACGCACTGAGAAGCACAAAGGTGATGGAAGGACATGGCGTGATGAGAGTGGAGAAGGTCGGAGAGAAGACAGAATTCGGCAAGGTCTTTGAGGAAGCACAGATAGACGACAGCATAAAGACTCCGCTCAACGAGCAGCTGGACGGACTGGGACACTGGGTGACAACAGTGAGCTACGTGCTTGCAGTGCTGATAGTGCTGGGACACATCGTGTGGTGGTTCATTCAGGGCAACAGTCTCGACATGGAGTTCGTGGCATACGTGCTGCAGAAGATAATGGTGGCGGTGACGCTGATAGTGGTTGCTGTGCCTGAAGGTCTGCCTATGGCGGTAACGCTGAGTCTCGCCTACTCCATGCGTGCTATGCTGCGCACGAACAACCTTGTCCGCAAGATGCATGCATGCGAAACAATGGGCGCAACGACAGTAATCTGCACGGACAAGACCGGCACCCTCACGCAGAACAAGATGCAGGTGGCGGAAAGCACTTTCGAAAAACTGACGGAAGAAGTGGCAATGGGCATAGCTGTGAATACGACAGCTTCGCTGGACTTCTCTGGAAAAGAGCCAAAGACGGTGGGCAATCCTACCGAGGGCGCACTGCTGCTTTGGCTGAACAGCGAGGACTACGACTACCGCGAGCTGAAGGAAAGGGCTGAGGTGACGGACGAAGTGCCTTTCAGCACGGAGAAGAAATACATGGCAACGACAGTGGCTACGGAAGACGGTACGGAGGTGACATACACGAAAGGTGCGCCAGAGATAGTGTACGCCATGTGCGAAAGCTCGGAGATAGAGAAGGAAGAGTTGGAGAAGCGGCTGAGTGAATACCAGGGAAAGGCTTACCGCACACTCGGCTTTGCACAAGATAAGCACTTCTTAGGACTAGTGGCGATAAGCGATCCGGTCAGAGAGGACGTGCCGGCAGCCGTGGCGGAATGTCTGAATGCGGGCATTGACGTGAAGATCGTTACTGGCGACACGCCGGGAACGGCTATGGAGATTGGACGGCAGATCGGGCTATTGGCAGAGAACGGCAACCACCAAGGTGCTGAAGCACGGCGATTGGAGGAGAACAGCATTATCACAGGAGCGGAGCTGGCTGCACTTACGGATGAGGAGCTGCAGGAGCGCGTGATGGATCTGAAGATCATTGCGCGTGCGAAGCCTATGGACAAGAAGCGACTGGTGGAAGCTCTGCAGGCAAGGAACCAGGTGGTGGCTGTTACGGGCGACGGAACGAACGATGCACCGGCACTGAACCAGGCGAACGTGGGACTGTCAATGGGCGACGGTACTGCCGTGGCAAAGGAGGCTTCGGACATAACAATCATAGACAACTCGTTCTCGAGCATCGGCAAGGCGGTGATGTGGGGACGTTCACTATACAAGAACATACAGCGCTTCCTACTCTTCCAGCTGACGGTCAACGTGACGGCATGCTGCATAGTATTGGTGGGAGCTTTCGTGGGAACGGATTCACCGCTGAGCGTGACGCAGATGTTATGGATAAACCTCATCATGGACACTTTCGGTGCTATGGCTCTCGCCTCACTGCCACCATCGGCAGACGTGATGAAGGAGAAACCACGAAAGCGCGGAAGCAAGAAACCAGAGGAACTGAGCA
This sequence comes from Prevotella sp., assembly GCA_045597565.1. Taxonomy (GTDB): domain Bacteria; phylum Bacteroidota; class Bacteroidia; order Bacteroidales; family Bacteroidaceae; genus Prevotella. The sequence continues at coordinate 2,811 of JAZLKJ010000179.1, forward strand.
ACTGGCAGTTCTTCCGCGAGCAATGGCAGATGAAGTCGTTCATCGTAAACAAGCCAATGCTGGCAGAGATACTGAACGTGGGCATATTCTTCTTCATGATTCTCTTTGCGCTGCTGATACTGTTCCAGCATGCGGAGGTGAACTCCATGGCGGATATATGGGAGCTGAAGCTCACGCAGGCGCACCACGTGACGCCATACGAGCAGACGTTGCTGTTCTCGATATTCGTATGGACGCATTTCTTCTATATGTTCAATGCGAGGGCTTTTGCTACGGGGCAGAGCGTGTTTAAGCTGCCGATGAGCAAGGGCTTCTGGACGATAGTGACGGTGATCGTTGTGGGACAGCTGCTCATCACGGAGGGAATGTATAACTTCTTCAACGTGGAGCCTATGCTGCATAATGCGGAGCATCCGTCGGGAGCGGTGGACCTGACGGTGATTATCGGGCTGTCATCGCTCGTGCTTTGGGTACGAGAAGGATGGAGGCGGATTGTGGGGTGAAGGGCGCACATGGAATGTGCTCCTGCCTGACGGAGACTAAAATATAAACTATAATATAAACCTAAAGTTAAAACTTATGAAGAAGATTTATTTTATCTCGCTTTTCGCGGGTCTTGTCGCTTCTTACTCTGCCAATGCACAGACGGACGCGAAGGATTATTTCGACGGAAAGCCTTACGGATGGGCGACGTGTGCTGACGAATCTGGCGCAGCGTACGACCTAAAGGGTGGTATGGCTGCTGCTCAGCCTAAGACCATCGTTCTCAAAAGCAACGGTGCTAACAATGACGATGCCATCCTCGCTGCCATTCAGCAGTATGACATCATCGTGCTCGACGGTTCTGCCGGCGACTTCATCATCAAGAAGCAGATGGGCATCACTAATGCTAAGCACAAGACCATCGTGGGTCGTAACAATGCCCGCCTGTGCACTCGCTTCGTGCTCACCGCCGACGTGCGCAAGATTCTCAAGACATACAACCTTGAGGGTCTGAGCAGTACGAACCAGATGAGCGGCACTCTTCCTGACGGCACTAAGATAACAAGCATGGACGAGCGTGCCTTCTACACTCGCAAGGCTCTGCAGGAGATTGCCTACATGCTCAACGGCAACTACGACATTGACTACATGGTGAAGTCGGGCATCTTCTCGCTCAACTCAACCTGCGAAGACATCATCTTCCGCAACCTCACGCTCGTAGGTCCTGGTTCTATCGACATCGACGGCGTTGACCTCATCACAAACCAGGAGTCAAACCACACATGGGTTGACCACTGCACATTCATCGACGGTCTGGACGGATGCCTTGACAGCAAGCGCAACGACTACGCTTCCTATACATGGAACCACTTCTATTACACTGAGAACAGCTTCTCTCATGCCTATACAACAGCCTGCGGATGGGTTGACAATCACAACATGACGCAGCACCTCACCTTCGCCAACAACATCTGGGGCAAGGGCTGTCAGCGTCGTCTGCCTCAGGCTTCAGACGGTTACCTCCACCTCCTGAACAACTACCACAACTGCTCTGGCAACTCAATGGGCATGACTCTCAACGGCTATATGAAGGCTCTCGTGGAAGGTAATTACGCAGCTTCAGGCGTAAACAATCCTCTCGCAGGCAGTGCAGACGCTTCTGACCCAAAGCGTGAGCACCATAAGATATACGCCGTGAGCAACAGTTTCACGCAGAGTCAGGTGGAAGCGTCATGCCGCAACAATGCCGAGATTACCGTGCCTTACGAGTACAAGAAAATCTCTTTCGGCGATGTACGAAGTGCTCTCACAGCGACCCATGGTGCAGGTGCTACCCTCGACTACTTCATGCCGGGCGACGAGCAGACTCTCTCTGCTGACAACTTCGGCTTCTGGCAGTCATCCCTTGAGGCTCTCGTGGGCAACAAGACAACAGCTGCCATCAAGAACCTCCTCGGTGCTACATACACTATCACATCATCTGATGAGAACGTGGCAACAGTCACTCTGGAAGGCATCATCAATCCTAAGGCTGCGGGCACTGCAACCATCACCATCACTGCCGACGATGCTCTCTACGGCACACTCTCTCAGAGCATCACGCTCACCGTTAAGGCTCCTTCCACATACGAGACAGTACGCCTCTGGGACTTCAAGAAGCGCAGTGCAGAGACAACAGCTCTGCTTGACGGTTCCGACTGGGCTGCATCTGGTGGCAACTACACTTGCGATGTAGAGCTTAAGAAATCGCCGCTCATGGCTGACGGCAAGGAGATAGAGGAAGCAAAGGGGCTTCTTTTTACTTGCCCTGCAAACCAGTTTGTCTATTATTCAAACAGCATCCGTTTCAACAAGCCAGGCGTCATCTATGTGCCAGACCTGAAGAAGGATGACAAGATTGCCATCACATGGAAGTCAGCAAACGGCACTGCTCAGCGCGGCTTCAATGCAAAGAATCTCTCAAACTCGTCGTTCACCACCGACGGAACACAAAAGACGGTAGAGAGCAACGTGCTTGAAGATGGCGAAGTGGAGTTCAACAATTCTACAGGCGGCATCTACGTTTATTCCATCGAGCTTAAGCGTCAGGGAACATTGGGAATCTCGTTAATGCAGAATGCGGAGAGCAGAATGCAGAATTGCCTCTACAACCTTAACGGACAGCGCGTGTCTGCAGACTACAAAGGCGTAGTGATAAAGGGTGGCAAGAAGATGATGGTTAAGTAAAGCAAAACAAACTAATGGCAACGAAAAGAAGAAGATCAAGGGACAGATTCAGCATCTATGGTCCGGCAATCGGTGGATTCAGGCGTGAGCATGGTCGCACCAAGACATACTTGCTCTTTATTGTTTGCACAATAATTTTGTGTGGATTACTCTATCTCTTTTACTGGTTGGATATGAAGCATTAATGCAACAAATACAAAGGCGAAAATAAAGCCCAAGACCGAAATTGGTCTTGGGCTTTAATTATGTAGAAGCCTAAATAGCAATGCTATTACTTAATAAGTGCACCAGCTACGTTGAATGTACCCTTAGCGCTCTTAATAACGAGCTGGCCGTTCTCGATAGCCTTAACAACCTTAGAAGTAGCGTTTGCAGTAGTTACGTTCTTGATAGCGTCTGAAGCAACTGGAGTGATCTTGATAGAAGAGATGAGGATGTTACCTGTGCCTGAGTACTTAGCGAAGTAGTAAGAACCCTGAGTGAGACCGAATGTGATAGTAGTCTTGATGTCAGCAGCTGGAGTCCAAGTGTCAACAGTCTTGCCGTCCTCCTGGTATGTGCAGTTGTCGAAGCCGTAAGTAGTGCCAGAAACGTTTACGAAGCACTTGCGGTCTGTAGTAACAGACTCGTCGTCGTCCTCGTTGAGAGTCTTGCAAGAGTTCTTAGAGCAAACAACCTCTACGTCAACAGTGTCGCAACCGATCTCGAAGTAGAGACGAGAGTCGTTACCGAACATCATGTAAGCTTCCTGACCAGCAGGAACCTGGAACTTAGCGTTCTTAGCGTCAGCGTTAGCGATAGCCTTGAACTGCATGCCCTTGTTGAAGAAGAGCATCTTGTCAGCGTTGATAACACCGTCAGCGACCTTGTAAACAGGACCAGTTGTAGAAGTAGCTGTAGCCTCCTCGTCGAGAACAGCAGAACCAGAAACTGTTACAGTAGTCTCTTCTGTGATAGGAGTGAGAACGAGAGCGTCGATAGAAGCAGGGTTAGTCTCGAATGTAGCGTAAGAACCGTTCTTGATGACAGTCTTAGCAGAAACAACAGCAGACTCAGAGAGAGTAATAGAGTTACCTGCAGCATATTCGCCACCAGCAACAGAGATCATGTTTGTAGCGCCTTCGTATTCAGAAGTAACAGTAACTACACCTTCCTCGCAAGTGAGTGATGGAGCGTTGAAAGTGAATGTAGCAACAGCCTCGTTGTCAGCACCGTCGATCTTGTCTTCCTCAGCAGGAGCAGCGCCCTTGCCATCCCAGTCGTAGTAAGCCTGGAACTTAACAGTAGCGTCAGAGTAAACCTTGATAGGATCCTTGTAAACAGGGCTTGCAGCAGTTGGCTCAGTACCGTCAGTAGTGTAAGTAACAACAGTAGCGATAGACTCGCCTTCCTCAGTAACAGCCTGTGGAGTACATGTTACGTCAACGAACCAGAGACCGTCAGCATAAGTCTGGTCGCCAGCCTCTACCATTGGAGTACCGAGAGCCTCGTTAGCCTCAACGATGATATAAGAAAGGAACATATCGCCGTTGTAAGAACCAACGTAGTAAGTACCTGTAGCAGGAACCTTTACCTCGTAAACGTAACCAGCAGCAGTCTTGCCGAAGTCAGCATCTGGAGCAGCGTTTACAACACCTTCAGTAAGAGCTGCGTTAGTAGCCATCTTTGGGATACGAGCGTCCTTACCAGCCTTGTCGTTACCCTGACCAACGAAGATAACCTTAGAACCTTCAGTGAGCTTCATAACGAGAACGTCCTGAGCGTTCTTGAGACGGAGAGAGTTGAGGTGCTCGCCGTACTTACCGTACTTAGCAGAGAAAGCCTCAAGATCCTGACCGTTGAGGGCAGTAAGAGTAGTTGGGTCAGCGAGGTTTGCCTTACCCTTGTTAGTAGCGATAGAACCACCAGTCAAGTCGAGGAAGTGATTAGCACCGAAGAGCGAACCCTTAACACGCTGAACAGTACCGTTACCTGTGTAGTTGTCGAGGACGCAAACGTAGCTGTGCTTCATCTCTACGACGTCACCTTCATTAGCAGCGTTTGCTGCAAAAGCGCAAATCATTGCGCAAATGAGAGTAAAGAATTTCTTCATAGAAATCAGAATTAGTTATTAATTAGTTATATTTGGATTTTAGTTTTTTGGTTTTTGGGTTTTTGGGAACCCTGCCGAGAACGGCAGGGAATAGTCCTAATTTAGTTGTGCAAATATACGATTTTTGTAATTTATATATTGCAAAAAATAGGTAAAAAGTGATATTGATAGGAATGTATATC
>JAZLKJ010000180.1:0-19945 GCA_045597565.1 Prevotella sp.
CATTTTGCCCTACCTTTGCTGAGTTGAGAAGTGATTGACCTTCTACCTGAGCAACTACAAGAACCGTAGACGTAAGATTATACAAATAAAAAAAGATGTTTATCAAAAATCACGGACGGACGGACAAATATTTTAAGCATAGATTTTAGATTGTTATATGAGGGCGTGTCAGAAGTAACAGACACGCCCACATTATTTAATTATAGTCTTCTCCTGAAGAGCAAGAGTTGCTGCCTATCTGATGCCCCAAAGATAACCGAGGAGAGCCATCTTGCCACGCATTGTTTCACGCGGTGTAAACTCGCCGTTTACCCACATATAGCGCTGATTGAAGAAAGACTCCTGTGAAGGCCATCCTCCGGCATTCCAATCCGGATAGCAACGGTTAAGGAGAATTCGTGCATCACCTCCATTGCCCAGAGACCATGTCTCTGTTCCATTGAATGGCGTCTGACCAGGATGTGAACCAGGAACGCCATCGTTGCGACCTGTTGTGTAGCAGTCGGTAATGTGGCGCTGTCCAAGACCTGTCATTTCCACAGTGTTAGAAGGATTACGTCCCAAGCACCAGTCGGCATCCATGTACATGGCGCGTTCAAGCTGCTGACGCTTGCTACGGTCTGTCGTAACATAATGGGCGAGCATAAGAAGCTGAAGATTCTCTGAGGTCTGCCAACGGGCATCGTTTGTAGTGCGTCGCGATGGTCGGAGAGAACTTGGCTTAACGTGGTTCTCGTCTGCTTCGAAGCACACACTGCTCTTCATGTTACTGTACAGCTCGGGATAGTGACGCTCGTGAGGACAGATAAGGTAGGCTGCCGTGCCCCAAATCTGGTATCCATTACGCTGATTCCAGATGCGTGACTGAGTGCCCTTGACGATGCTTCCCTCTGCCATGATCTTCTCCCACTTGGTGTCGCCAGTGACATTATAAAGATATGCCGCTGCCATCTGACGGAAGTCGCGTCCTTTCATGGCACCATCGCCAATATGCTGCGAATCGTCAAGCTGCTGGTTCTGTTGGCGGGAAGCATATTCGTAGGCGGTTATAGCCTCATCACGATAGTACTGCATCAGAGAGTCATTGCCCATCACGCGGAAACAGTCGGCAAGCATGGCGCAGTTTGCCGCATTAGCCCATGCAGCAATGGTCGTACTGCCGGCCTGGAACATGATGCTCCACTCCTGGGAAGGATTTGTTACTCCCTGGCTGTATCCGCCTTCATTGTCGCGAATGCTGAGGAAGAAATCCACCTCGTTTCGCGCCTCGTCAACGATGTCCGGAATGCCATTGCCACTCTCCGTAATATTAAGGTTGTCCTCGGTGATGCGGCCGTTTGTGAGCAGATATGGCAACAGGAGGTCGTAGATATTGCTGACATGTGCCAGATGGCGATCCCAGTCAAAGGCATCGGAATGTCCGCCCTTGACCTTCACATTAACTGGGTTTCCAGGCAAACGATGCTGCCAGAAGAAAGATTCCTTGGCAGGCTTGAAGTGAGGCTCGTCCCACACATCGCCACGATGCTTTCGCCAATCAGGATGCCATGGCTGAAGGTCTGTTATGTAAACAGTGAGACCGACAGGATCGTCCTCAGGAATGAAAGCTGGCTGGCGTGGCACTGGAGAGATGTTAGGATTCGGCTTCTCGCCGAGTCGCATATAGTAGTAGCCTCTTACTGAGTAATGGTAAGGTTCGAAATATACATCGTTACTGATGTCGAAGTCCATGCTGCAACCAACATCTTCCACTACGAGGCGATAGCGACCGGACTGTGTGCAGGCGAAGTCAATGGTCCAAACATCGGAACCTGTGTCGTTCTTCTTGTTGGCTTCATGCTTTGACTCAGCGGCATTTTTCCAGAACTTGACTTTTCCGACCTGCTTTGTCTTTCCTGTCTTAACGTTATAGAGCCATACGCGCTTTCCCTCGAATGCGGAATAGTCGCGCTGTCCGCCGTCGCCCATCCAAAGGTAAAGGTCGGCTGCATGTATCGGCTGTTTTGGCGAATAGCCTATGATGTTGACATGGACAGCCTCGGAAGGTGAGCTGTAGATGTCGTATTTCACTTCTGCCTTGTTGGTTGCATCAGTCTCAAGACCGATGTCTGAAGGCATCTGTATGCTGTATGTGCAGCCCTGCTTCATAGGCTGTGGGAGACGGAGGAAGAGCCAATGGTCGAGTTCGCTGGAGAGGGTGTGGTCAGTGTTCATCGGCTTGCTTTTCCTGAAAACGGAGATCGGTGTCTTCTTTCCCCACGACTTGTCGTTGTTAGAAGAGATGGTCCAATTGTCTGCCATGACAGCGCGTTGCGCATTTAGTCGCTGTCCGAAGACGACCAATGTGTCGTCTCCTTCGGCGAATGAATGTCCGAGAAATGCACTTTCGCCGGTTCCGCTGTCACGGTAACGCACTTCTCCATCGCGGAAGTGTAGGAGAAGGTAGTCCTTGTCAACGATTCGTGCTTCGAGAAACTTAGTGGCTGAAACGGTGCCCGAAAAGAGGAGAAGGCAGAGGGTTGCGAGGAGGTTAGTTCTGAATTGTTTCATTGGGTTATTGTTTTTTTGCCCGAAAGCGAGACTTTCGGGAACGGGTTATTTTGCAGGGTTGGTGGTTATTTTGCTGTGCCTTTCGGTGTGTAAGACTCTGCAAAGTTAGTAAAAATACATTAATAAGAAAGGAAAATGAAGAAAAAAAAGAAACAGATTGACACTATTTATTCCTTAATAGTATTAATAAGGAAGATTTTTTTGCTTTTTTCTTCAAAAATACAAGAATAACGAATTTAATTACTTATATTTGCAGCAGTAAATCCAAGCCAATATTACACCGAATAAATTAAACCAATACTAACATTACTAACAAAATCAACTATGAAAAAGTCATTGATTCTCTTTGCAGCTATGGCATTCACTCTTGCTAGCTGCGGTGGCAAGACAGACAAGGCTGCTGAAGGCGGCGATTCAACAAACACAGAGGTTGCTGCAGCTGACAACTACAACGACTACCCTTGGGACTTCCCTAAGACTATTGACCTTGAGTTTGAAGCTGGTCAGTACTACCTTGCTCCTTACACATTCTATCCAAAGAAGGTTGAGGAAAAGAAAGACCTCACAAGAGAGGTTATGATTTTCTATCATGACACTTACAATGACGTTACTGACGGCAAGGTAAACGGCAAGACTCCTACTGCTCTCTGTATTCCTCTTCCAAAGGGTGCGACAGCAAAGAAGGGTGACATTGTGCTCACTTGGTGGCAGTCAGGTTCTGGCATGCAGCGTGCTCTCGTAACTGACGACGCTTCTGCAGATGCTCCTAAAACTGTATATCTCGACCTCAACTACAAGGGCGACGGCACTGGCTTCGCTGAGAAGTTCGTTGACCAGCTCAAGCCAAACTCATTCAAGGTTCTCACTAACGGCGAACTCGAGCCAGGTGCTCCTGTTGCTTACTTTGAGGACGGCAAGTGGAAGAAAGCTACTTGCATCAACATTGCTGACGACAAGGTTCTCGTTCTTGGTTTTGCAGACCACATCTATGCTGCAAAGAAGGAAAACGTGAAGGTTATTCCATTGGTTCCTGAATATAAGGAAGGCGACATGGTTTCTGTTGCTGTAGTAGATTCATACAGCGATGGCTACACTGTAAAGAAGATCGATTTGAGCATTGGTCGCGTATGGGTTGAGAAGAATGGTCGCGAAGACATCAAGAGCATCTTCGAAGTTTCAAAGGCTCTCTAATAGATTCTATCATTTAGATCACGACTATGGGATTATTCTCTGTCAACACATGTCCACACTGTGGAAAGGTAATTGAACTTTCCAATGCTGTAACCTGCCCTTACTGTGGTGGAGAAATTGAAAAGTCCAACGAGTATAAACTTCGTGACATAATGGAGTTCCTGCAAGACAGCCTTTGGGCAGTAGCTTCATTCCTATTGGGCATAGTACTAACAATCGCTATGTGTAGCATACTGAGCAAGGACGGATTCTCATGGAATTCATTCGGACTTCTCGCTCTTGGACTCGCCTTTTTAATTGGCGGCTTCTTCTGGACACGCAGTCAGATAAAGCAATTCTTCAAGAAATAAAAAGGAATCCTATACATAAGTAAAGTGCGCTGAACGAATTACTGTTCAACGCACTTTTGTTTTCTTAGCTACTGAAATTCACGACGACGTGATGTATGATTCGTTTGAATGTATCGGAATTCATTTCGTAGCCTTTAGGCAGCTTACACCATTCCGGATTGTATTTCGCCTCTTTTGCATAGAGTCCGAACTTATGCAGCCATTCGTTTTCAAGGTGGAAAGCTACTGCGTAAGGAAGCAAGTGCTCCATTTCCTTCACATCATGTAGTGCCGTGTCCAGATACATTCTGTAACCTTCCACCAAAGCCTTGCTTTCTACGCTCTGCTGACTTTCCTTTCCAAGAAAAAACAGAAAGACGAATAAAGCGAGAAGTCCCATGGCAGAAACGGCAAAGAATGTTTCCATGCAGATGTTCAGAAAACCACATCCCATTGCTGTGGCAAGATTTACGAGCACAAATATCACTCCTGTATTCTCATTCACGATAAAAGGAAAAGCCTTCTTTGCCTTATCTATTATCTTGTTCTCTGTAGCCCTGTAAGCTTTATGCATCTCACTTCTCTGGCGGATGTCATTGTTTCTGAGAGTGTTGGAATCCTTGAAGTATTCATTGAGCATGACTCTCTCTATCTCGTCAAGTCTGCCAAGAGCCTGATTGGTGCGGATGTATTCCCTTTCGTATTCATTTATTATATTGAGCTTCACGGCTCCTTTCATGATAAGAGAGAGCATCACGGAAGGAGTTCTGCGGGAATAGCAACCAACAACATGTCCTGCAAGCGATGGATTGATGCTTTTCAGCGGATTGTCGTATTGCGGAATAACTGTAGGCTTCTTAGGATCACGTCCTTTCATATACCATACAATAACATAAACCACACAAAGTCCACCGAGAAGAACGTACGGAATAGCATCATCTCCCTGGGAATAGTCAATGGCAAGAAGCCTTTCTCCAAATGCCAGCAGAACGCCAGCAAGCACAACCGCCCAGAGAAATATCACATAGAAATGAATGTCTATATCTTTAAACTTGTCGCAAATAACCATCGTTATATATAATAATAATACTACCGCCTTTCAGACCAGCGATGTTAGTTTCTTAGTCAATATTGCGTGCATTCCGCAAGCAGAACAACAGGCAATGGTGAGCCAGAGTCCCATTCCTTGGGTGCTGCAAAGGTAATCATTCTTCGCGGAACTGGCAAGAAATTTGTGACATTTCTTTCATATCCTATATAGTAGCAAAAAAAGTCATAGGAAAACGATACGTTTTCCTATGACTTTTGACTCGTTTTCCTATGACTTTTGGGTCGTTTTCCTATGACTTTTAGGTCGCTTTCCTATTAAAAACAATTTGACTTCATATAATTGACCTCCCTCAAGATTTAGCGGTTCATATTCACCCTCTCCGACTCTGTTCCGAAGAGGAACTGCTTCTGGTAACCGCCGTAGTCAACGACAATCTTCTCAAAGACGATGGCTGGGTCGAGAGGGGAGATGGTTACGGTGTGGAGATTGTCCGAAGTCTTAGTGACAGACAACGGCACTATGCTCTCTACTACACGACGAGCTACGGTTGGATAGTAGATAGAGTAGCAGTTTTCCGGTTTCTCGTTGAGATTACCATTGAAGTTCACTTCCACGGCTTTTCCACCGTCAAGGCTCACTGCATACTTGTGTCCCTCAGGATTCTTAAAGGCGAGTGTTGACTTCACAATGACGTGAACCTTGACATTCTCAGCATCGGCAGGAAGTTCAAGTTTATACTCAAGCGACTCGCCATTAGGCTGTGAGGTATAAGGACGGAGAGCAATGGCAGAGAGCGTGCGTCCCATGTCAGGAATAACCTCCCAATAAGTTCCGTTGCCGGTATTTGCACGGAAGTAATGCTCAGCTTCGATACTTGTGTAGCCACGACGATCGAGCGCAAAAACTGACTTTAACTCTGATGCAGACTCTGAGATTCTCTTGATCTCAGGAAGCTTGTCGGCAGGGAAATTATCATTCCACTGTGTGTAACCGATATGCTTCTGTATCATCATGCCGTTCCACTTTCCACCAGCCATAACCTCGTTGTAATCCTTATGGAGTTCCTTGTCACGTGCGAAAGCCTTCTCTGTCTTCTCTGCCCACTCATTGCAAGCCTTGTCCCCAAGACTGTAAAGTTTGTGGTTCATAGCCTGTGAGTAGTACATGTCGTAGATATTGGCAACAGCCTGTACAGGGAAGAGAATTATCTGTTTGTAAGCATCGCGTGCAACTTCAGGGAGTCGTAAATACTGGCGGAGAGCCTCTGCCTCAAGAGCGGCAAACTCATCGCGCACCTGTTTCCACTCGCCTGTCTCTATATTGTATGTAGTGCGGTCAAGCATCTCAACTGTGGTGCGTCCGCTGTACTTACTGAAAAGGTTCAGTATGCGAGCAGCTTCGTCAGCCTCCTGACTGCCGAAAGCCTCTGCGCAGAACTCGCGAGGATGAAGCATGAGTTTTTCGGCAGAGTCGTACTTGCGTGGATTCCATGCGAGGTCGAGGAAGAGCGTGATTGGATATTCCATTGGCTTGAGGTCGCCCACATTGAGTACCCAAAGTTTGTTCACTCCGTAGTCGTAAGTGAGGGTCATCTGCTCCCAAAGGTTCTGGATAGGAGTAACATTCATCCACTTAGAGTTGCGAGGTGCGCCAACGTAATCCACATGGTAGTACATACCGAAACCGCCCTTGCGCGAAGCGAGTTCCTCTTTTGTAGGGAGCTTGCGTACATCGCCCCAGTTGTCGTCGGAAAGAAGGATGGTGACGTCAGACGGAACCTTCAAGCCCATCTCGTAATATTTCTGCACCTCTTTGTAGAGAGCCCACACCTGCGGACGTTTCTCTGCAGGTTTGCCAGTCTCTTCCTTTATGATGCGACGCTGAGCGGCAATGACATTCTCAAGCTGCTTCATGATAAGCTGATCCTGAGAAACATACTCGTCATCGTGGCCTTCCTTGCCACCAAGAGGTGCGTCGCCATCGCCACGCATACCGATGGTGATAAGGTCTTCGTTATTCTTGGAACGTGCAATACCCTCGCGGAAGAACTGGTCGAGAACCTTTGGGTTCGTATTGTAGTCCCATGCGCCATATTCGCCACGCTTGCGTGCCCATTCCTGATGGTTTCGCGCCATAGGCTCGTGGTGAGAAGTGCCCATGATGATGCCCATCTCGTCGGCAGTCTTGCTATTCTCAGGGTCATCGGCATAGAATGCCCAGCCCCACATGGCAGGCCACATGAAGTTTGCGCGCAGACGAAGAAGAAGTTCAAAGACGCGAGCATAGAAGCGGTGGTCGCCATACTCCGTGTCGTAAGTATTCTTCACCCATGTTGTGAGGCAAGGAGCCTCATCGTTGAGGAATATGCCACGATAGCGAACGGCAGGCTCGCCATTGGTGTAAGTGGCTTTATCAATAGAAATGTTCTGCGCCTTTTCTACAGGAACGTCAGCCCAGTCGTACCAAGGCGACACTCCAATCTGTTCGGAAATTTCATAAATACCATAGATGGCTCCGCGCTTATCTGAACCAACTATGACGAGAGCGTTGTCAGAATGTACGAAAGTCATGACGTATTGCTCCACCTTGCCCTTCAACTCCTTAACAGAAATCTTCTTCTGTTTGGCGAGGTCTTGGATGAGTTTGCTGTTCAATGTGCCGACGATAAGGCGTGGCTCTGACTGTGACATTGACACAGATGTTGGCTCTGACACTAAAGCCTTTGTGCCGCAGACACGCTTGAAGTCCTCGGCAAGGTTGTTGGCAGCAATCTGCACTCCCTTATCTTCGTTAGCGTCAATAACGATAGGAAGCGGCTTGCCGTTTTCAATGAGCGTAAAGCGGGCAGGCGAAAGTTCCTTGTACGTAATACCCTCATGATCCTTAGCCGAAACGGCTTGAAAAGAGAGGACAAGAGCAAAGAGAAAAGAAAGAAAGTTTTTCATAATACTTTTATACCATTGATATTTTACAAATTAACAATTTCTTGGGATATCTTATACATGTATATCATTGCCATAGTTTAATATATGAAGCCAATAATCACGGCGTGCGTGTAGTTGTGATATTTTAGGTTATTTACCTTATACTGGTCGTAATCGCCGAGATAACCGATGGAGAGTGCCTTCTTACCAATAGGGACTTCAAGAGTAAGCTGATGACGAAGGGAAGGTGTGGAGAAAATGGTTGTCGGCACACAGTTGTGGTCGTAGTTTCCACGTGAGAAGATTTCGTAATATGACTGCCCGTAGTTTGGTGAAAACATCAAGCCAAGCAATGGCGTCAATGCCTCATAATGAGCGTAAAATTGCTTACGGAACAGACGGAAGCTATAGTCGGCATGGACAATGGGTCCGACATTCAAACCAAGCTTTCCCTGGGCAGGGTTGTTGCCGTTGCGCATATTGTAGAGGAAACCTAAGTGTGCCGTCGCATGACCGCCGGCACGGATGCTCAGATTCTCCACATTGAGAAGGTTCAAATCGTGCTCCAGGGCGTAGCGGAACCTGTACATGCCAGCGAGTTCAGTTGCCGTTTCTGCACGATTGCTCACGCTAGAGAGACTGAGCTCGTTATGGAATAGATGAGACCACTCTCCGCGCGGCATGCGAATATCATATAGCAGGCGCAACTCCTCGCCCGTATATTCCTCAGGCGAGAGATAGGTGTCGAGTATATTCGTTGCTCCCACAGCCACGCCGATGGTGTGGTTGAGTTCAGTACGCTCCCCAGCCTCGCCTTGGGCAAAACTGCGTAAGCAGGCTATGAGCAATATGAAGAGAAGGATTTTTTTCATTCTTTTTATTTTATTTTCTGCAGCACTTCAACGGCTTCACCGACTGACTTCACGTTATAGGCTATCAGGATTTTCTTGCCTCTTACCTCGTCGAACTTGAAGGAACGGCTGTTGCTCATAGCATGTATGATAACAGACTGGAACACATCCGACTGGAAGAATGGACTGTTCTCGTTTGCCACAAACTGCATGCGCATCTGACCGTTTTTGAGGATAATCTTCTCACAACCGAAATGCTTGCCAAGACGGCGCAGCGGAACGACCTTCAGCAGTTCCTCTGCCTCGCGAGGAAGCGGGCCGAAACGGTCTTCAAGGCGCTTGCGGTATGCGTCAAGATCGCTGTCATTCTTCAGTTGGTCAAGCTCGCGATAGAGTATCATTCGTTCGGCAGAACCTGGCACGTAAAGCTCAGGGAAGAACATCTCGTAGTCGCTCTCAATAGCGCAATCGTCAACAAAGTCGTCGCCCTTTATAGTGCCTTTCTCCTTGAGTTCATCTGCAAAGAGGTCGGAGAACTCCTCGTTCTTCAACTCATTAACTGCCTGATTGAGAATCTTTTGGTATGTCTCATAGCCAAGATCTTCCATAAATCCGCTCTGCTCTGCGCCAAGGAGGTTTCCTGCGCCACGGATGTCGAGGTCTTGCATAGAAAGATTAAAGCCACTGCCGAGGTCGGAGAAGGTCTCAAGTGCCTCAAGTCGGCGGCGGGCATCAACATTGAGCACGGCAAGTGGTGGTGCGAAGAGATAGCAGAACGCCTTGCGGTTGCTACGTCCCACACGACCGCGCATCTGGTGAAGATCGGAGAGTCCGAAGTGGTGAGCGCCGTCAATGAGGATGGTGTTGGCATTGCCCACGTCGATTCCATTCTCGACGATGGTTGTAGAGACGAGCACATCGTAGTCATAATTTATGAATCCGAGGACTATCTTCTCCAGTTCCTCCGGTTTCATCTGACCGTGACCGATAGCCACGCGACAATCCGGGATATACTTTTCAATAAGAATCTTTATCTCGTCGAGGCGGTTTATGCGGTTGCAGACGAAATAAACCTGACCGTTTCGCGACATCTCGTAGTTTATAGCATCGACGATGACATCCTTGTCGAAGACATGAATCTCCGTAGCCACAGGATAGCGGTTTGGCGGCGGAGTCTGGATGATGCTCATATCGCGAGCTCCCATAAGCGAGAACTGCAATGTTCGCGGTATAGGAGTGGCAGACATGGTGAGCGTGTCGATGTTCACCTTCACCTGCTTGAGCTTCTCCTTTACGGAAACTCCGAACTTCTGCTCCTCATCGATGATAAGGAGTCCGAGGTCCTTGAATTTCACTGACTTAGAGATAAGCTTGTGCGTGCCGATAAGAATGTCTATCTTTCCTTCGGCAAGTTCCTGAAGAATCTCCTTTGTCTGCTTCGTAGTACGAGCGCGAGAGAGATATTCCACCCTCACCGGCATGTCCTTCATACGCTTAGAGAAAGACTGGAAGTGCTGGTAAGCGAGTACCGTAGTAGGAACGAGAACGGCGGTCTGCTTGCCGTCTGTAGCAGCCTTGAAGGCAGCACGCATGGCAACTTCGGTCTTTCCGAAGCCAACATCGCCGCAGACAAGTCGGTCCATAGGCTTCGTGCTCTCCATATCTGCCTTAACGTCGTTCGTCGCCTTGAGCTGGTCAGGAGTATCTTCGTAGAGGAAGGATGCTTCAAGCTCGTGTTGCAAATAGCCGTCAGGACTGAAGGCAAAGCCCTTCTTATGGCGACGGGCTGCATAGAGCTTTATGAGGTCGCGGGCAATATCCTTTATGCGCTTCTTGGTCTTCTCCTTGAGACGATCCCAAGCGCCGGTGCCGAGAGTGCTCAGACGTGGCGGCTGTTCGGCATCGCCACGCTTATACTTTGATATCTTGTAAAGGCTGTGGATGCTGACATCAACCTTGTCGTTATGCTGATAGACTATGCGGATAACCTCCTTATAGCTGTCGCCTTGAGGAATGCGGACGAGTCCGGCAAACTTTCCGACGCCAAGATCAACATGAATAACATAATCGCCGACTTCCATCTCCTGAAGTTCCTTCATGGTAAGTGCAACCTTACCGCGATGAGCTGTATCAGACTTGAGGCTGTACTTATGGAAACGGTCGAATATCTGATGGTCTGTGAAAAGGCAGAGCTTGGCAGTATTGTCTATAAAGCCAGCATGGATGGTTTTGTCTATTGGGAGGAAGAGGGAATTACCGGAGGCGGACGTTTCAGGAACAGTGGCTTTATCCGAGGGAACTGTAGCTGCGAAGCTATCCATAATCTCCTTCAGACGCTCCTGTTGCTTAGCACTGTCGGCAAGAACATAGACCTTGTAGCCGGCATCCTTATACTTGCAGATTTCGGAATAGAGGAGGTCGAAGTTTTTATGAAAGATAGGCTGCGGAGTGAAGTTCGCCTTGAGAGTTTTTGTTTTCTTAGGAGCTGAAGCAGTGCTTCCAAACTCTAAGAGACGATGCTCGCGGGCGAGGTTCTTGAACACTGCCGGCTGCGTGAGTGTCTGATTGGCAGAAAGTTCTTTGAGGATTTCATCTCGCTCAACCTCTGTTGCCGTTTCAAGTCTTTCGTTTACTGCCTTATCGGCAAAGCCCTCATTATATATATGTTCTATTGTATCACTAACATACTGGAAATTCTTCGCAACGATGATGGAATCGTCAGGAAGGAAACGCAGCAGGTTTATCTTCTCTGCCTGAAGTTCGGAAATCTCTGGCACAATCTCTATCTGCCCTACCCTATCCCTTGAAAGCTGACTCTCCACTTCAAATGTGCGGAGAGAGTCTATGTCATCGCCGAAGAAGTCAATACGGAAAGGATACTCTGAACTAAAGGAATAGACATCGACAATGCTTCCGCGTTCTGCGAACTGTCCTGGTTCATAGACATAATCCACCTCCTTGAAGCCCATCTCGCGGAGCTGACGACAGAGTGACGATATCTGTATGTTGTCGTCTTTACGGAGTACGATTGTTCTCTCGTCGAGTTTCTGCTTGGAAACGACCATCTCGGAAAGGGCTTCTGGATAGGTGACGACAAGAAGGTTGCCTGCTGTCTCTGTAGCACTAAGCTTTGCCAAGACCTCAGTACGCAGGATCTCATTGCCGGCATCCTTCTGTCCATACTTTACCTTTCGCTTATACGACGAAGGGAAGAAGAGCACCTGCTTTGTGCCGAGCATCTGCGTGAGGTCGTGATAGAAATAACCTGCCTCGTCAGCATCGTTCATAACGAACAACGTACAGCCCGATTCTTCCTGTGCCTGATTATCGGCTTCTGAAGAGCATGACAAAGAAGCCCAGGCAAGCGCTAGGGCAGAAGGCACGCTTACCCCACTGATGGAAGCATGCTTTACGTCACTATCGGACACGAGTTTTCGCAGCCCCCGAACCATAGGAGACTGCGCATATAATGTTATCAAGTCTTTTATTTCCATAACAAACTATATAGTCGTTGTCCGTTTACTTGTAGGGACAACACATATATAATATATTTTTTCAAAGCTTCCTGCCGGCTACATACTTTGCCTTGATATTGCGATAATCGGCAAGATAAGGTAAGCGCTGAAGGCGTTCTATGAGGGAAAGACTGCGCGACGTTTCCAAGTCTTCGTCTGACACCACAAGGGCATCAAACTCATAGCCTTCGTCAAACGCACCGACCTTTCCGAAGAACGATCCGCTGCCACGAGTGGCAAGGTAGAAGGCATTGGCAAACGACAGCGGTCTGACATTCTGATCCTGCAATCGCCATCGCAGATCACTTGCCTGAACAGCGTGGGCAATGGCCTTGAACATACACTCGCTACTGCCGCCAGCAACGTCTGTTGCAAGTCCGACGTTGAGTCCCATTTCCAGATACTTGCTAACAGGAGCTACGCCAGAGCTGAGATTGATGTTTGATTCTGGAGAATGGGCTATATAGACGCCATTCTGCTTTAGCAGCTGAAGTTCTTCGTCCGAAGAATGAACGCAATGCGCCATGATACAAGGAAGAGTCTCTTGTTCATCGGCTTCATGGCTCTTTGGCTTTCCGAAAAGTCCGAAAAGGTCGTAGGCTTCGCCGTATGTCTTTGCTTCTGGCACAAGTTCCTTAACGAAAGCTATCTCCGAAAGGTTTTCGGACAGATGGCTTTGAACAGGAAGTTTTTTATCTTCCACAATATACCCAAGCTCTGTCATCAGTTCGTTTGTGCATGAAGGCACGAAACGCGGCGTTATAATTGGCTTCACCCGCTCATAGCGTCCTTCTGTATCTTTCAGCCATTGGAGAGTTTCTGCGACAGATTCTTCGGTGCTTTCACAAAGATAATCAGGCGAGTTTCGGTCCATATTAACCTTGCCGACGTATGCTATAAGCCCTGACTCTTCAAGTTTGTCCATCAGCAAGAGAGTTGCCTCGCGATGAATCGTACCAAAGACGCAAAGCCTTGTAGTAGCACTTCTCCTGAGATGCTCCACAAACACGGAATAAGCTTTATCTGCATACTCCAGATCCTTATACTTACTTTCCTCCTTGAAAGTATATGCGTTGAGCCAATCCATGAGTTCCTTGTCCATTCCAAGGGCACGGAACGAAAACTGCGGGGCATGGATGTGCAGGTCGGTCATTCCGGGAATGATGAGCTGTTCGCCATAATCGGTAACAGGAACACCGCGATACTTCTCTGGCAGTTCAGCGAATACTCCTGCGCATTTCCCTTCTTCGCAAACCAAATAAGAATGCTCAAGACAAAGTACCTCTTCAGCATTCTTACTATAGCATATATTTCCTTTAACTGCAAATGTGTTCATAGTATCTTTAGTAGGATTTATAAGAAAGGCTACTCCTCAATAACATTCTCAATTATCTTATTGAGGATCTTTGCTCCTGCTTCTATCTTCTCGCTGATATCTGTATCGTTGAAGATCTGCTCTATGGCACTCCCCGTTTCCGATTCGCTGTCAAAGAATTGTTTTATGAAGTTGGTTTTCTCTATGAAGTTGCCAACATAGCCGTCAATACTGTCCTCTATTTCCTGCCTGTCAGCAGTAAAAACTTTACCGAAAACTCCTACGGAAACTGTCTTGACGACATCTCCGTGCTGTTCTTTTCCTTCATTCTTTTCGGTAAACTTGCTCACCAGTTCAGGAACGGTAAAGGTTGTGGTTGAGAAAACTACATAATCGTGATAATCCAACTGGTTCTGGATTATCGTTTTTGTGAGAGTCTCTATGACAGGTTCACTCGCCTTATCCACCAGTTTCTCTACAGACGGATATTTATCCCCAAGCAGGTTGTTAGTCTGTTTTTGGAATGATGCACTTACTGCCTTGCTTACATTCGTTGATACAGCCTCTATATGAACCTGCTCGTTAGGATTCAAAGCTATAGCGGCTATTCCGACAGCCAGCAAGATACTTACGACAAGAAGAACGACAATAGTCGCCTTAAAGGCTTTTGAGCCAGTCTTGGACTTCTCCATATTGTTGTGTTTTTTTGTATTTATTATTTTATAAGGCTGAGCTTAAGGAACTCCCACTTATGCGAGAAGTTCCTTAACGATACCTGAGATGACACGACCATCAGCCTTGCCAGCCAACTGCTTACTTGCAATGCCCATAACCTTGCCCATCTCCTTGATTGACGAAGCGCCAGTCTCAGCGATGATAGCCTTAACAGCTTCCTTAATCTCCTCTTCGCTCATCTGCTTTGGAAGATAGCTTTC
The DNA here is from genome assembly GCA_045597565.1 of Prevotella sp. GTDB lineage: Bacteria > Bacteroidota > Bacteroidia > Bacteroidales > Bacteroidaceae > Prevotella. The sequence continues at coordinate 14,662 of JAZLKJ010000180.1, forward strand.
AATAACAGCAACCTGTGCAAGTTCTGCATCTGCCAAATCCTGACGGTTCTGCTGAGTGAATGTAAGAGCCGACTCCTTGCCTTGCTTTGCGAGTTTGGCAAGAATCTTCAATGCGTCAGCATCCTCAAGTGTATCGTTTGCTCCTGGGGCAGTCTTAGCCTCAAGGAATACTTTCTTAATGTTACGGAGAGTCTCAAGACGCACCTTGTCGCGTGCCTTCATTGCCTCCTTGATGTCGTTGTTAATCTGATCGAAAAGCATAGTCTGTTTTCTTTTAGGTGGGTTCAATATTTTACGATAACTTCTTCCTTACGGATTAGAACTCTGAAGTGAAGTGGAACTTGATATGCTCAAAATCTTGCTGAGCCATCTGGAGCACATAGCCGGAGTCAGCAAGGAAAACGTCGCGCCCGTCCTTATCCTTTGCCATGTACTGATACTTGCGCTTCTTGAATGCCTCAAGCTCTGCAACATCGTCGCTCTCTATCCAGCAGGCTTTATAGAGATGAACAGGCTCCCAGCGGCACTTTGCGTTGTATTCGTTCTCAAGACGATACTGGATAACCTCAAACTGAAGCTGACCGACAGTACCAATAATCTTGCGGTTGTTGAACTGATTTACGAACATCTGCGCAACACCTTCGTCCATAAGCTGGTCGATTCCCTTGTTAAGCTGCTTAGCCTTCATTGGGTCATCGTTCTCAATATACTTGAACATCTCAGGAGAGAAGGAAGGAAGTCCGCGGAAATGCAGTTTCTCACCTTCTGTCAGAGTGTCGCCAATCTTGAATGTTCCGTTATCTGGCAAGCCGACAATATCTCCTGGCCATGCCTCGTCGATGGTACTCTTACGCTGTGCCATAAACTGAGTGGCAGCGGAGAAACGGAGCTGCTTGCCATGGCGAACATGAAGATAAGGTGTGTTGCGCTGGAACTTACCGGAGCAGACCTTACAGAATGCAATACAAGAACGGTGGTTAGGGTCGATATTTGCCGTAATCTTGAAAATAAAGCCAGTGAACTTTGGCTCTTCAGGACTTACCTCACGCTCCTCGGCTTGTGTAGGCTTTGGCGATGGAGCAATCTCTACGAAGCAGTTAAGGAGTTCCTGAACACCGAAGTTGTTGAGCGCAGAACCAAAGAAAACTGGTGCCACTTCTGCAGAGCGATAAGTGTCAACCTCAAACTCAGGATAAACGCCGTCAACGAGTTCCAAGTCTTCGCGGAGTTTCTCTGCATCTTGCTCACCTACCCTCTCGTCAAGTTCAGCTGAGTTAACATCAATCTCAACCTTCTCTGTAACGCGCTGCTTGTCAGGAGTGAAAAGGTCGAGCTTGTTCTCATAGATATTATAAACGCCCTTAAACTTTGAGCCTTGATTAATAGGCCATGAGAGCGGACGCACCTTTATTTCAAGTTCCTGCTCAAGCTCATCAAGAAGGTCGAAAGGATCCTTACCCTCACGGTCCATCTTATTAATGAAAATGATAACCGGAGTATTGCGCATACGGCAGACATTCATAAGCTTTCGTGTCTGCGCCTCAACACCTTTCGCGCCATCGACAACAATGATTGCAGAGTCAACGGCAGTAAGTGTGCGGTAAGTATCTTCGGCAAAGTCCTGGTGACCAGGAGTGTCAAGGATGTTCACCTTATATGTGATATCCTCGCCGGCAGAAGTAGAAAATGAAGTATAGTCGAACTCCATTACGGAAGTACTTACCGAGATACCACGCTGCTTCTCAATATCCATCCAGTCGGATGTAGCAGTCTTCTTGATCTTATTGCTCTTAACGGCTCCTGCCACCTGAATCTGACCACCGAAGAGAAGGAACTTTTCTGTCAATGTAGTCTTACCGGCATCAGGCTGAGAGATAATGGCGAAGGTACGCCTGCGTTCAATTTCTGGATTCATCAATATATTTACAATTTACGGATTTACAAATTTACGGATTTATTTTAAGGATATATCATCCAGCCTGAACAGTTTCTGCAATCAAACCAAGGAATATGATTGCGATTCCGATAGGGCAAATATATCTGATGGCAAAGTATATAACATGGAACATCCTGGTATATACCGTACCGCCATTGGTCAGTTCGTCGAAAACATCATCCTTCTTCATGTACCATCCTACAAGAAGGCATGTAAGGAATGCGCAGATTGGCATTAGCAACTGACCAGTTATGTAGTCGAAGAAGTCCATGAAGGTCATGCCGTGAATTGTGACTTCTTTCAATACGCCAAAGGACAGTGACGAGAGTATTGCTACGATAAAGCAAAGGAAAGTAACTATCGCGGCTGATTTTCCACGAGACATTTTAAACTCTTCAGTAAAGAATGCTGTTCCGATCTCATGCATGGATACTGTAGAAGTCAGCGCTGCAAGCACGAGAAGTCCATAGAACATTATCGGAATAACATAGCTTGCTCCCGGAACAAACGAGAATGCTGACTGGAACACATTTGGAAGAGTGATGAAGATAAGCGACGGACCAGCATCAGGCTGAACACCTACGGAGAATGCTGCTGGGAAAATCATTAATCCTGCAAGAACAGCAATCAGCGTGTCAACAAGTCCTATCTGCATAGCCGACTTAGCCAGATTTACAGACTTGTCGTAATAGGAAGCGTATGTAGCAAGGCACGCCACGCCGAGACTCAATGTAAAGAATGCCTGACCTAAAGCGGCAAGACAGGTTTCGCCATTGATTTTTGAGAAATCTGGCATGAAAAGGAATTCTATACCCTTCTCTGCATTCGGCACACAAAGAGAAGCTATTACGATGAGAACCAAAACAATAAACAGCAGAGGCATAAGAATCTTTGCACAGCGCTCAATGCCTTTGTTCACACCTCCCCAGATTACAAAGTGCGTAATGAGCATGAACACGGCTGCCCAGAAAACCGGTTGCCATGGATCAGAGGAGAAATCATTAAAATATTTTACAATTTCATCAGGAGAGCCATGAATACCTGTTGACACTGATGAGAAGAAATAAGCCAAGCACCAGCCAGCAATAACGCTATAAAATCCAAAGATTATCATTCCTCCTAAAACACCAGCATAACCAACACCTGCAAAAGGCGTCTTTCCACCGAACTTACGATATGCTCTTGGCGCGTTGGTATGTGCTCGTCGTCCGATGACGAACTCTGCCAACATGCCAGGAATACCAAGCATGAAAACGAAAACAACATAGAGCATAATAAAAGCTGCTCCACCATTTTCTCCTGCCATTGTAGGGAAACGCCAGATATTGCCAAGCCCAACAGCAGAACCTGCCGTTGCCAATATGATGCCGATCTTTGAACCGAAATTACTGCGAGCCATTTATTGATTATTTACCAGTGGGAATCATCAAAGCGTTCTTCAAAGCAACCTTAAAAGCCCCCGAGTTAATTTAACCTTAAAAGGTTCTGCACTGTTTTCAAGAGCAGAACCTTTTAAATATTCTTTCACTTTAAGGCGAGTATATTCCTCAGCCTTAGGAATCAAATCTTATTAATAAGCAGAAACACCGCGCTGAGAACGAACGTGACCTGCGTTGAGGAGACCTTCGTAGTGGCGTGTTGTAAGGTGAGTCTCTATCTGCTGGAGAGTATCAATAACCACACCCACGAGGATGAGCAGAGAAGTACCGCCAAAGAACTGAGCGAACTGATCCTGCACATTGAGCAAGCGAGCGAATACTGGCATGATAGCAATGAAAGCAATGAAGAGAGAACCTGGCAATGTCAGACGTGACATAACGCCCTCAATGAAGTCAGCTGTTGGCTTACCTGGCTTAACACCTGGGATGAAACCATTGTTGCGCTTCATATCTTCTGACATCTGAGTTGGATTCAAAGTGATGGCTGTATAGAAATAAGTGAACGCGATGATGAGCGCTGCAAATATTACGTTATAGAGCCAACTTGTATGATTCATGAGGTTCTGGACTAACCATCCACTCTGATCGCCTGTATAAGATACCAATACAATAGGGATGAACATCAATGCCTGAGCAAAGATGATAGGCATCACGTTAGCAGCGAAGAGCTTGAGAGGGATGTACTGACGTGCACCACCCATCATTGTCTGACGACCGTTGCGCTCAACACGCTTAGCGTACTGAACAGGAACACGGCGTACAGCCTGAGTAAGCATGATTGCTGCGCATACTACTGCGTAAAGGATAAGGATTTCAATGATGAACATTACAAGACCACCACCTGTAATCGCTGTGAAGCGAGAAGTGATTTCCTGAACGAAAGCAGGAATGAATCGAGCAACGATACCGATCATGATGATCATTGAAATACCATTACCAATACCCTTGTCGGTAATACGCTCACCCAACCAAAGAATGAACATAGAACCAGCAGCCAGAATGATAGTAGAAGGAATCATGAACATTGTCCAGTCAAGACCTGATGCAAGAGCACCAGCAGACTGCATCTTGAGGTTCATGAGATAAGAAGGAGCCTGGAAGAGAAGGATGAACACTGTGAGAACACGAGTGTACCACATAATCTTCTTACGGCCGCTCTCACCTTCACGCTGCATCTTCTGGAAGTAAGGTACAGCAACAGCAAGTAGCTGCATAACGATAGACGCTGAGATGTAAGGCATGATACCCAACGCGAAGATAGACGCATTAGAGAACGCACCACCAGAGAACATGTCAAGGAGTGACATCAAGCCTCCAGAGGTCTGCTCACGCATCTGCTCAAGCTTTGCTGGGTTGATACCTGGAAGCACCACAAACGATCCGAAACGATAGATTGTAATGAATCCAATTGTGATAAGGATGCGTGTGCGCAAATCCTCAATCTTCCAACAGTTCTTCAGTGTCTCGATTAATTTTTTCATTGTAATATTGATTAAGGAGTCAAAAGGAATAAACCTTTAACTTCTAATTATTTTACAGTTACTGTACCACCGACAGCCTTGATAGCCTCTTCTGCGCTCTTAGAGAAAGCGTTAGCTGTAACATCAAGCTTAGCCTTGAGTTCGCCATTGCCGAGAATCTTTACGAGAACAGAACCCTTAGCTACGCCAGCAGCCTTGAGGTCTTCAAGTGTGATAGCTGTGAGGTTCTTAGCCTCAGCGATAGCCTGAAGTGTAGAGAGATTAACAGCGAGGTATTCCTTGTGGTTGATGTTCTTGAAACCGAACTTAGGAACACGGCGCTGGAGTGGCATCTGACCACCTTCGAAACCGATCTTACGCTTGTAACCTGAACGTGCCTTAGCACCCTTGTGACCACGTGTAGAAGTACCACCGAGACCTGAACCAGG
>JAZLKJ010000181.1:0-29249 GCA_045597565.1 Prevotella sp.
GGAGTTGCAGGGTATATTACATCTTTGTTTCTCGTCAGAAATATATTGTGAGCGGATCGCTATCCACTGTCTATGTCTCCAACTTAACGCAACTGGTGCGGCTCAATCAGTTTCACGCCATGATGAGCATCGGGCTTTTATATATAACGGACGAAATGCCGTTTTATTGTTTTTGTGGTTTTATAAATCGGTAGTACTATATACTGATCTCTACACGATCGTCATAGATGGCAAGTAATAATTCAGGCCAGACTCTTTTTTTTTTTAGGTTCATAAAGAACTCTCTTTAATTGCGTGTCAATCCTAAAAAATATGGTAAAAGTTTTTGTAGATTGATGAAAAGTTGTAATTTTGCACCATATAAAACTAACTCAATTTCCATCAACATGAAAAAAATACTTTTAACTCTCGTCATTGCCATCGTTTCATTGACAGCATCAGCGCAAACGCCTCAGGACATCCTCAAGATTATTGACGCAAGTTGGCAATCACAGATTCCTGCAAACAGTCCTCTTCTCAAGAAGTATGGTTTGAAAGTACTCGTGAGTGATGTTGACGAGCCAGAAGATGAGCCAGGCTTTTACACATTCGTTTACGGAAGGGGTGTCAAGATGAAGAAGGTAAAGCATGATGAAGGAGAAGGCATTGTGTATTATGAAGATGTGCCTGTGGCAGTAAGTTCAAACGCATTCGCAGTCCGTTTGGAATTGAGTACCGACAATGCAGAATACGTATATTTCAAGAACAAAACTAGCTGGCAGACATTTATAAAATACCTGAAAAACAAGACTACACTCTATGTCAAAAGTAAATACGATCCAGCATCAAAGATGTATCTTGTTTACATACATTTTTAGCTCTATTTGGAAAGTCATAGGAAAACAGGGCAAAAGTCATAGGAAAACAGGTCAAAAGTCATAGGAAAACGATCCAAAAGTCATAGGAAAACAAGGCAAAAGTCATAGGGAATTCTTATTTCACGAGGAAAAACTAACAAATGATGACTTTTTGATGCAGAAACAAAAAATGCCGCAGGCTGTCTTGGACAATCTGCAGCATTATTGTTAGCTCGGAAGAAATCTTCTTTTTAGTGACGAAGACCGAGAGCCTTAACGATAGCACGGTAACGGTTGATGTCACGCTCCTTGAGGTAAGTAAGGAGTGAACGACGCTTACCAACGAGCTTTGTAAGAGAACGTGCAGTAGTGAAGTCCTTGCGGTTCTGCTTGAGGTGCTCTGTGAGGTGAGCGATACGGAATGTGAAGAGAGCGATCTGGCTTTCTGCTGAACCTGTGTCAGCAGTGCCCTTACCGAACTTCTCGAAGATTTCTGCCTTCTTTGCTGGATCTAAGTACATGATTGTAATAGTTTTATAATGTGATTAATAATTATTTTACGCTTTAACGTCGCACATATACACGCAAAAGCGGCTGCAAAGTTACGAAGATTTTAAATGAAAAATGAAAAAAGGAAAATGAAAAGTACTTCCAAATGCAGCAAAGTTATTGTTTGTCAATAAAAAAAGGAGGTCTCTATTGCCATTTTCATTTTTATTCTACTGCAACTGCGAGTGGATTCTTGATTGCAGCTAGAGTTTCCTCTGTGCGGAGCTTCCATTCTGCGAGTGAGCGTACATCGTTCTTACTCCATGCAGAGCCGAAGTAGTAGGTGTATTTCTCGTTGTTCTTGATGTGGCGGATGCCGAGGATATGACCTGCTGCGCCTGGAGCATCCTTGAGAGGACGCATCTCTGTCTTGTCAACGCCGTTAGGGAAGATAAGTCCTGTGTAGATCTGGAAGTTCTGTGCAGCTGGGTTGTCTGTTGGATCGGCATAGATAGCGTAATCCTTGTTGAGGAGGTAGCTTTCTGTGTCTTCAGAGTGAACGACAACGCCCGGAGCAACCTCTGCGCCTGTTTTGAGACCTTCGTACCAGACTGTCATCTTGTTGTAGTTAGTACCCTTATCGAGCGAGAGGATGCGGTGCTCTACAACGCCCTTGTTCTTGCCCATGTCTGTTGGGCAGTAGGCTAGTTCTACACAGAAGCGAAGAGGACCGTTGTCGAGAATCTTATAAGTCTGGTAGCTGTAAGGGAAGAGGAGTTCATTGTTGATTATAACACCCGGAGCACCGCAACCGAGAGTAGGACCAACCTTATAGCAGTCGAGTCCGTAGCCGTGGTCGTAGTGGTAAGTGGTAGCTTCCTCCATGGCGTGAGCTTCTGCTGTCTTGCCTTCCTTCTTGAGCTTCTCAATGGCAGGATGGTTGTCGAGCTCAACCTTATAACGCTTCTCTACCTCAAGGTCTGGCGTGTTCTTTACCCAGACGTCGATACCGAAGGCGCGCTCCTTGTTTGCCTGAAGAGCAGGACCGTAAAGGCGATATGCCGTGCGGTCGTTTTCCCAAGCGATGTCGTCAACACGCTCTGGGTACTGACGACCAGTTACGAACACCTTTGCCTCGCGTGGCATGCCTTTTTCTACGGTAAATGTCGCTGTGCCACAAGGACGAACAGCAACGTCAAGGAGTATCTTGCCGTCGTGGGTCTTCTGGTAAGACACTTCCTGATTGAGTGCGTTCTTGATGACGAAGCCGCCACCGTTTGCAAGTCCGAGCTTCTTCTCTATGTCAGAGAGCGAAACCTCTACAACTTCCTGGCGCTGAGTCTTCTCGTCGTTAGTGACTGTGATAGTCGCCTTCTGCGCGAAACCTGCTGTGCAGAAAAGCGAGAATATGGAAAAGAGAATTGTTTTCATAAATGAAAAAATTGATAATTGAAAATTGATAATTGAAAATTATTTTGCGGCGCAAGCCTCATTGTCCATTATCCATTATCAATTCTCAATTATATATATATATATATATTAATGTTCGCGTGAGGGGTTAGAGTTCCTTCTTGATGGCGTCGATGAGCTGCTGATATTCCTCGTCAGAGAGGTAAGTCTGCTGTGGATTCATCTGGAATGTGCCGCCGAAGTCAAGTCCGCCTTCGTATTTTGGTGCGAGGTGGAAGTGGAGGTGAGAGAGTTTGTCGCTGTAAGCACCGTAGTTGATCTTTACAGGGTTGAAAGCCTTCTGCATGGCACGAGTCACCTGAGCAACGTCTGCCATGAAGTCGTTGCGGTCTGCGTCAGAGAGTTCGTTGAGGTCGTTGACATGGTCTTTGTAAGCCACGAGGCAACGGCCACGGTAGCTCTGCTCCTTGAAAAGGAATACGCGTGAAACACGGAGTTGTGCAAACTCAATCATGAGTGAGTGCAAGGTCTCATTGTTCTGACAATAGAGACAGTCTTTTGGATCGCTGTACATGATGATAAGAACCCTTAAGCCCCACCCCAACCCTCCCCCCAGGGGGAGGGAGAAAAGATACACTTGTAGAGTGTGGCTTAATTAGGATTTTTTTTGTTAGTAAATGATTAAAGTTATTATTTTTTTAAGGGAATGATATACAAGTTGTCTTTTTTTTGAGTTCCAGATGTCTCTTAGTGGAAACGACGCCCCATGGCGTCGTTAGGGAGCGAATATGGAACGCAGCACTATAACTTAAACTAGCTTTTGCAGCGGCTTAACGACGCCATGGGGCATCGTTTCCAATTCGGCCGTTTGGGGACAATATGTATATCATTGCCTTTTTAAATAGGATGATGCTTGTCCCGCATGACTAATGTTAATCTCCCTCCCCCTAGGGGGAGGGTTGGGGTGGGGCTTCTTAGCTGTAAAGCTGTTCCTTCTGCGCCTTGATGGCTTCATCGTAGATGTAGTCGTCGTAAGTCATGAGCTTGTCGATAGTGCCCTTAGGAGTGAGCTCGATGATGCGGTCGGCTACGGTATGGATGAACTCGTGGTCGTGAGAAGCGAAGAGTATGTTACCCTTGAAACCGATAAGGTTGTTGTTGAACGCCTGAATAGACTCAAGATCAAGGTGGTTTGTAGGCGTGTCAAGGATAAGACAGTTTGCGTTCTGAAGCTGCATACGAGCAATCATACAACGCATCTTCTCTCCTCCGGAAAGTACGTTGACCTTCTTCTCAACTTCTTCCTGCTTGAAGAGCATACGACCGAGGAAGCCCTTCATTGCCACTTCATTGCCCGGACCGTACTGCATGAGCCAGTCAACGAGGTTGAGGTCACTCTTGAAGAACTCTGTATTGTCGAGTGGGAGATAGGCTGTAGTGATGGTTACGCCCCACTTGAACGTACCTGCATCTGCCTCGCGATTGCCATTGATTATCTCGAAGAGAGCAGTCATAGCCTTTGGATTGTGAGAGAGGAATACTGTCTTCTGACCGCGCTCGATAGTGAAGCTTACGTTGTCGAAGAGTACTGTTCCGTCTGTATCAACAGCCTTAAGGCCTTCAACCTCAAGAATCTGGTTGCCCGGTTCGCGCTCCATCTGGAAGATGATGCCAGGGTACTTACGAGTAGAAGGTGTGATTTCCTCTACGTTCAGCTTCTCAAGCATCTTCTTGCGTGAAGTAGTCTGCTTAGACTTAGCCACGTTGGCAGAGAAACGGCGGATGAACTCTTCAAGCTCCTTACGCTTTTCCTCAGCCTTCTGACGCTGGTTCTGAGCCTGACGGAGAGCGAGCTGTGAAGATTCGTACCAGAAAGAGTAGTTGCCGGCAAAGACGCTTACCTTACCGAAGTCGATATCTACTGTCTGAGTAGAAACGGCATCGAGGAAGTGACGGTCGTGAGATACGACGAGGACTGTCTGCTCTACCTGAGAGAGGTACTCCTCAAGCCACTGTACTGTGTCGAGGTCGAGGTCGTTGGTAGGCTCGTCGAGGAGGAGGTTGTCAGGGTTACCGAAGAGAGCCTTTGCAAGCATCACGCGCACCTTCTCGTTGTTGGAAAGTTCCGACATCTGCTTGTAGTGGAGAGCATCCTTGATGCCAACGTGCTGGAGCATCTGGGCTGCGTCGCTCTCTGCGTTCCAACCGTCCATCTCAGCAAACTTCTCTTCCAGCTCTGCTGCGCGGTTGCCGTCCTCTTCTGTCATCTCTGGCTTTGAGTAGATGGCATCACGCTCCTGCATATTGTCCCAAAGTGGCTTGTGCCCCATGAGGACAGTGTTGAGGACTGTGAACTCATCATACTTGAAGTGGTCCTGTTCAAGAACTGAGAGGCGTTCGCCCGGACCTAGTTCTACAGTACCTTTGTTTGGTTCAAGCTCGCCGCTGATGGCACGAAGGAGAGTTGACTTTCCTGCACCATTGGCACCGATGACGCCATAGATGTTTCCGTTAGTGAACTTGATGTTCACGTCTTTGTACAGTACGCGCTTTCCGAACTGTATCGCAATGTTTGTAAGTGTTATCATATATCTTTGTTTTTATTTTTCTGGTTTAGGATCAGAAACTGACGCTTCTGACACAGGGGCTTTCTTAGTTCTTGGCTTCTTGCCTTTAGACTTAGCTCCAGGCTTCCCCTGCTGCTTCCCTTGCTGCTGCTTGCCCTTTGGCTTACGCTTAGGCTTTGGCTTTCGTCTTTGTCCTGGTCTTGGCGGTTTGCCCTTGAGCTTCTTATACTCCGGACCTTCCATCCCGTCTGGAAGTGGAAGCTTCTCGATGGACTTTTCAAGGAACTTCTCTATTTCCATGAAGTAGCCTATGTCCCAACCGCGGACGAGGGTTATGGCTTCGCCGTCACGATTTGCACGGGCAGTACGACCGATGCGGTGTACGTAATCTTCAACGTCGCGAGGAACATCGTAGTTGATTACCATGGCAATGTCGTCAATGTCTATACCGCGAGCTACGATGTCTGTAGCAACAAGTACGTCGGTCTGACCACTCTTAAAGCGGAACATCACTTCGTCGCGCTCAGCCTGTGAGAGGTCGGAGTGCATCTCGTCGCAGTTCACTTTCATGCGAAGAAGTTCTAGGCGCAGCTCCTTGCACTTTATCTTAGACGATGCAAAGATAATAACTCGCTGCAGACGTTTCTCCTTGAACATATTCTTCAAGATACGTACCTTCTGATCTTCATGGCAGATGTAAGCTTGTTGGTGGATTTTCTCCGCAGGCTTGCTTACCGCGAGCTTTACCATCACAGGGTTATGAAGGAGAGTCTTTGCAAGTTCCTCAATCTTGTCCGGCATTGTAGCAGAGAACATGATGGTCTGGCAAGTTGGGGGTAGGAGAGAGGCTATCTTCTTTATGTCGTCGGCAAAGCCCATGTCGAGCATTCGGTCGGCTTCGTCAAGGACAAAGAAACTGACGCGGGAGAAATCGACATTGCCAATTTGTATGTGTGAAATGAGTCTGCCAGGAGTGGCGATAATCATGTGTGCACCCATGGAGAGTGCTTTCTGCTCGTTGTTGTAGCGATTGCCGTCGTTTCCGCCATAGACAGCCACGGAGTTAATCTGCGGCATGTAATATGAGAAGCCCTGCATGGCTTGGTCTATCTGCTGCGCAAGCTCTCGAGTAGGACTCATTATGACGCAGTTTATGGCATCTTCCGGATAGAGACGCTCGTCTTCCGGATAGGTTGTGTCATCGTCGAGCATGGTTAGTATTGGAAGCAGATAGGCAGCAGTCTTGCCTGTACCTGTTTGTGCAATACCGATAATATCGCGACCGCTTAGGATGTGCGGGATGCACTGCTCCTGAACAGGTGTGCACTCTGAGAAGTTCATGTCCCAGAGGGCATCGAGGGTGTTGTCGTTTAGGTTTAGTTCTTCGAATTTCATATTTTAGACCAGCAGCAAAACTGCTGGGAACGATGGCTTTTTTTGCCCGACGCATAACGTCAGGAACTGTGTTGCTTTTAGTTTGGAGCTTTGCGGTAACAGAAGTATGCTATGAACGCAAAGAGGATGTTTGGCATCCATGCAGCGAGCATAGGATTCCAACCGGAGTTTACGGCGAGGGTTGATGATACGGTCTGGAGCATGATGTAGGCGCAACTGAGTGCGAGACCAATACCGAGATACAAGCCCATTCCGCCCTTGCGCTTTTTTGCCGACAACGACGCTCCGATGATGGTCAGGATGAACGCGGCGAACGATGAAGCTATGCGCTTGTGGTATTCTACTTCATACTGAGCCACGTTGCCCGAACCACGTTCATACTGTCGCTTGATGTATTCCCTAAGCTCTGGGTTTGTGTAAGTCTCCTGCATACCTTTGGAGTAGGCAAGGTCGTTAGGCTCGATGGTGATTATGGTGTCTTTCTGTGGACCACTGGTAATCTTTTCCCTAAGGCCTTTCATCTCGCGATTGCGCCAGTTGTATAGCTTCCAGTTGAACTTGGTGTCGCTGATAGTGTCGTACTGAGCTTCGGTAGCTGTGAGGTGGTTCACGAGTTTCTTCCCCTCGAATCTGTCAAGGCAGAAACCATATGCTTTCTTGAAGTTACGATCGTAGTGCTGCATGTAAGCGATGACACCTGGCTGTACCTGAACCTGCACGTTCTCCGACGAGGTGACGATGTTGTAACTGTTCTTGTACAATCGCTCGAAGTTCTGTCTTACCACTGTTCCTCGTGGTATAATGTATCCGCCAAGAAGGAATGCCAAGATGGAAATCAGTGCTGCCGAGATCATGTACGGACGGAGCAGACGCTTGAAACTGATACCAGCCGCAAGCATGGCAATGAACTCCGAGTGACCGGCAAGGTTTGATGTGAAGAAAATCACCGCGATGAACACGAACAGCGGACTGAACAAGTTAGCATAGTACGGCACGAAGTTCATGTAGTAGTCGAAGACAATGGCCTTCATCGGTGCATTGTACTGTGTGAACTTTGAAAGGTTCTCGTTGACGTCGAAGACCACTGCTATCGAGATAATCAGCAAAATGGAGAAAACGTATGTTCCAATAAACTTGAAGATCAGGTAACGGTCAAGTCGCGGAATGATCTTGTTGAAGCCTTTCTTGAAGAAGCCAAAGAAGAGTTTGAAGAGTTTGAATACTTCCTTGAATTCAGTTGCCAGATGCCCGAAGATTATCCTTATATTCTGCGTCCCAAGTTGTCTATTATGCTTTTTTTCCATATTTCAAAGTCGCCATTGATGATGTGCTGGCGAGCATCGGTTACTAATCTGAGATAGAATGAGAGATTGTGCAGGCTAGCTATCTGCAGTGCGAGCAGTTCGTTTGCCTTGAACAGGTGGTGGAGATAAGCCTTCGTGTGGATACGGTCCACTTCGCAACCATCAGGGTCAATTGGTGTGAAGTCGTTCTCCCACTTCTTGTTCTTCATGTTCATAGTGCCTTCGTAGGTGAAGAGCATAGCGTTGCGACCGTTACGTGTCGGCATAACGCAGTCAAACATGTCAACGCCGCGCTCAATGGCCTCAAGAATGTTCTGTGGAGTGCCCACACCCATGAGGTAGCGAGGTTTTTCGGTTGGCAGGATTTCATTGACCACTTCAATCATCTCGTACATCTTCTCCGTAGGTTCGCCAACGGCAAGCCCGCCGATAGCGTTTCCGTCGCAGTCTTTGTCGGCAATGAACTTAGCAGATTCGCGTCGGAGTTCGGGATAAACGCAGCCCTGAACGATAGGGAAGAGTGACTGTGAGTAGCCGTAGAGTGGGGTGGTCTCGTAGAATCGCTTTACGCAGCGGTCAAGCCAGCGGTGAGTCATCTGCATGGACTTCTTGGCATACTGGAAGTCGCTGTCGCCTGGGGCACATTCGTCGAATGCCATCATGATGTCGGCACCGATTATGCGCTCCGTATCCATCACGTTTTCCGGAGTGAAGAAATGCTTTGAACCGTCGATGTGAGAACGGAACTCGCAGCCTTCTTCCTTCAGCTTTCGGATGCCAGTGAGCGAGAAAACCTGAAAACCACCGGAGTCGGTTAGGATTGGGTGGTTCCAGTTGTTGAATTTATGCAAGCCACCCGCCTTCTGCAAGGTGTCCAGTCCGGGACGAAGGTAGAGATGGTAAGTGTTGCCAAGGATAATCTTAGCCTTCACCTGTTCTTCTAGTTCGCGGAAGTGCACGCCCTTTACCGTGCCGCAAGTGCCTACGGGCATGAATATCGGAGTTGGTATTTCACCGTGGTCGGTGATAAGAGTTCCTACTCGTGCATCGCTAGCCGATGAAGTTTTTTCTAATATGAATTTTGCCACTTTTTGTTTTTGTTTTTTAGTTTTTGGCTTTTGGCTTTTAGCTTTTAGCCATTACCTCTTACCTCTTAGCTCTTACCTAGCGAAGCGTCAAGAACCTCATACGAAACAGGATTCTTGACCTTTTCGTCTGTCAAAGCGAATGCCCAAACGTCTTGAACGTCCTCCACATAATGGAAACTTAGTCCCTTGAGGTAGATTTGCTGGATGTCCTCTACGTCTTTTTGGTTCTCCTTGCACATCACGATGTCCGTTATTCCGGCACGCTTTGCTGCAAGAATCTTCTCCTTTATGCCACCCACAGGCAACACTTTTCCGCGAAGCGTAATCTCTCCGGTCATGGCTGTGTTCTTGCGAACCTTGCGCTGGGTTATGGCAGAGGCGATGGAAGTTGCTATAGTTATGCCAGCCGACGGACCGTCCTTTGGCGTAGCACCCTCGGGCACGTGGATGTGTATGTTCCAGTTGTCGAATATCTTGCTGTCAATATTCAGCGTGTCTGCATGAGCCTTAACGTATTCAAGGGCAAGCACGGCAGATTCCTTCATCACGTCGCCGAGATTACCTGTCAGCGTGAGCTTGTGTTCCTTTCCCTTGCTGAGACTTGTCTCTACAAAGAGAATCTCACCGCCGACGCTTGTCCACGCAAGTCCTGTTACCACGCCAGCATATTCGTTGCCCTGGTAAACATCGCGGTAGAATGGTGGTTTGCCGAGAAGACCTTCAAGGTCAGCAGGCTTTATCATGCCTGATGGAACTGCAATCTTGCTGTCTTGTAGGGCGAGGATTTCCGAGCCGTTTCCACCACTCTGCATCGCACGCTTGTAGGCAAGCTTTCGGAACGCCTTGTTTATCTGCTTCTCCAATTGTCGCACACCACTTTCGCGAGTGTAGCTTTCAATTATTTTCTCAATGGCAGCCTTGTTGAACGAAAGTTTCTTCTCGTCCTTCAGACCATTGTTTTCCTTCTCGCGAGGCACGAGGTGACGCTTGGCAATCTCTATCTTCTCCTCTGTGATGTAGCCGCTGACCTCGATTATCTCCATGCGGTCGCGAAGTGGACCTGGAATCGTGGAGAGATCGTTTGCTGTAGCTATGAAGAGAACCTTCGAGAGATCGTAATCTACATCGAGGTAGTTGTCGTGAAATGCGCTATTCTGTTCAGGATCAAGTACTTCGAGGAGAGCTGACGATGGGTCGCCGTGATAGTTGCTTCCGCCAACCTTGTCTATCTCGTCAAGCACGAACACCGGGTTGCTGCTGCCAGCTTTCAATATACCGTTGATGATTCTGCCTGGCATTGCACCGACATAAGTGCGGCGATGGCCACGAATCTCACTCTCATCATGCAGACCACCGAACGACATGCGCACATACTTTCTTCCGAGTGACTGCGCTATGCTCTTGCCGAGCGAAGTCTTGCCGACTCCCGGAGGACCGTAAAGGCAGATGATAGGCGATTTCATGTCCTGCTTCAAAGAGAGTACAGCCATGTATTCAAGAATACGCTCCTTCACCTTCTCCATACCGTAATGGTCGCGATTCAGGATTTTTTCTGCACGTTGCAGTGAGAGGTTGTCCTCGGTATATTCGTTCCATGGCAGATCAACGAGTGTTTGCAGATACTGTATCTGGGTACTGTAGTCAGGCGAATGCGGATTGAGAATGTCAGTCTTGTCGTATTCCTGTTTGAAGTATTCCGCCATTTCCTTGCTCCACTTCTTCTTCTCTGCTTTCTCAAGGAGTTTTTTCTGCTCAGGCGAAGCGTCATTGTCGCCGAGTTCCTCACGGATGGTCTGCATCTGCTGGTGGAGGAAGTATTCGCGTTGTTCGTCAGAGAGATCCATAGAGGTCTTCATCTTGATGTCGTGCTTTATCTCAAGGAGTCTGATGTCGCTTTGCATCAGTTTGATGAATTTCAGTGCACGCTCAAGAATAGACGACTCATACATCAGTTCGACTCTCTCTTCCGTATTACCGGCTGTAATGCTGCCGCAGTAGTAGTTTACGGTCATTGCATCCGGGTGAACTCCTGGCATCATCTTAATCGCGATGTCTGGAATCTCGTCGTTCTTGTGGATGTATTCGGCGATGGTCTGCTGCATGAAATCTACGGCGACCTGAAACTCCTTTGTGTCAATCATTGATTCGTCGTCTGGAGCAGGCTGTGCTTTGGCAATAGGCCATTTCTTGTCCATGTGAACATCTTCTATCTTGCAGCGTCCGAAAGACTGTATGAAAGCCGTAACTTCTTTTATCGCTCCCGGGATTTCCATAATCTTCATCACCTTGCCGTAAACACCGTATTCGGCAATCTGCTGCTTGTCGGTAGGCACTTCGTCTGAATTGCTCAATTGTGTGGCAAGACAGATGGAAAATCCTTTCTTCTCTGCTTGTTTTACGAGTGCAAGGCTCTCTTTTCTGCCTATTGTCAGTGGTGTGAGAGTACCAGGAAATACTACCACCTCTCGCGTTACGAGGAGTGGCATTTCGTTCTTTATGTCTATCGTTTCTGTATCTTTTGTAGCTTCACCCTTTATCTCTGTTATCATGGTGAAGCCGCTTCTTCCGTCGTCAAAACTATATTGCATCAGTATGTATTGCTTTTAAAGATTTTGTGATTTGCTTTGTCGTGCGTGCGTATGTATATGCGTACACGCAAAGAATAATGTCCGCAAAGTTACTAAAAGCTTTATGGATAATAGTCGAAAAACTTGATTTATTAGAAAAAAAATACTTTTTTTGAAAAAAGTTGCCGAAAAATTTGCGAGTTCCCAAAAATAGTCTTACCTTTGCACCCGCTAAAACGAAGTAACGACCAAGTTTAAGCATCTTCGGAGAGATGGTAGAGTGGTCGATTACACCGGTCTTGAAAACCGGCGTGCTGAGAGGCACCGGGGGTTCGAATCCCTCTCTCTCCGCTAGCAAAACCGCTAAGTAGCTGAAAATTCAGTAGCTTGGCGGTTTTCTTTTTATCCATACTCTCCTTGAGGAGTCCCCATGCACATCATTCTAGCAACTTTATGTTTTTTAATAAGGTGTTATTTCCTGTAAGATTTTGATATTGTGGTTGCTCTTCGAGTTTACCCTGAGTTTCCTCGAAGGGCTCAAAATATTATTGAAGATCTAACTGAATTTCTTTACAAATAACTGAACACCCTATTTGTTTTTTAAGTCATTTTTCCGTACATAGAATGAATAAAACGTACAGTTTGTGAAATTCACAGATTGTACGTTTTGTTTTCACAGAGTGTTTGCGAAACCTTTTCAGAACTCCCTACCTTTGCAGTGTCAAAAATCAAAAATGACACCCAAATCAAAACAAAACATTAAACTCAAAACTAAAATCTTAAAACCAAAAACCAATCATTATGAAAAAGTTAATCGCAACTATTAAGAAGGCTGTTAAAGCAGTAGAAGAAAGCAACAAGCAGATGGGACGCTATCAGACTCTCACTCCAGTTTCATACTACTACGTAAACCATTCAATGTGGCACTAAAAAATAACAACCGCTTTCTCCCCACACAAGGGGAGAAGTCAAAACTCAGAAACATTAACTCTTAAAAAGTCAAAACATTATGAAAGAGATTATCGCAATGACATACCAGTTGTCCATTCTTCTTATAATCAAGAATTTGTGATTCATTATCGCTCATGTCCTGTAATTCTTTATGACCTTTAGTGCAGAGAATCTTCCGAACCGTTTCGGCCGCTTAAAACCTGAATCGTGGCTCAGTAAACTTCGCCCTACACCTTGGGGACAACATGCACTACCAAAACAAAACTCAAACTCAAAAACAAAATTTACAAACCAAATTAAAACATTAAACATTATGAAAAAGTTTCTCACAAAAATCATGTTCGCAGCAGTAGCAATCCTCTCAGCTACAGGTTTCACATCTTGCAATGCAGAAGACGACGGTTATGACTACACTGCTAACACTAGCACTACCACCCCTACAGTAAAGACAGTAAGTGTCTATTCTGCTATAATAAGTGAAGACTGCATGAAACTTTACGACGTATCAGTCACTCTCCATAGTGGCGACAAGAGCAAGACCGTCGCACTCACTGAAAGCAACGGCATAAAGATGTCTCTTGGCTCAGGACAGGCTTACACCTTCTCATACGATAATGTAGATGGTCAGTATAACATCGACAAAGTTGAAGCTTCCGTTACACCAAAGGCAAACATCGAAAGCATGATAAGTGCAATGGATCCTAACAGCGATGTACTCCTTGTTACTTCCAAAGTATTTGCCGATAGAGAATTCAAGGCTAATGGTCAGTACGATGTCGCCAGTGCATTCAAGACAATCAGTTTTTCTGTAATGCCAGTTGGCAACTTGACCCAAAAACTTGATAACGGAGATGTATTCTACAAGCAGGCCGCAGAGACTTATTCAAGAAGACTTTCAAAGTAATGAAAGAAAGAGCTCTAATTATCTGGGGCAGAAAGAAAACACCAGGGGACATAAACAAATCCTCTGGTGCTTTCTTATTATTTAAAGTAGTTTGATACAGTTTAGTGCGACCTTAAACGTCTGTCCTTTCAGGTTCGTATAAGTGCCCGTAATCGTCTTATATCCTGTACGAGTGGCCAGATTCCACTTTAAGCGGAAAGAGCCGTTAAAGTCGCCATACAGGGTTTCTTCAAAATCCCAGTAATAGCCCCTATTCACGCCTTCCAGATGCAATGTGTTGTAAGGACCTTGACTAACATAGTAATACTCGCCTGACGCATAAGCAGCTGTTGCCCATAACGTGACAACTACAGGATAATTTCCGATCTTACCTTTATACACATAGCCACTATCAGCAAAAGATAGCGTTACGAATGTGAACAAAGAAAGCAACGTAATCAAGATTTTCTTTTTTATAATCAAAAACTTTTTTCCCTACAAGCTTCTGAACTCGGCTTTTTCAAGTATTAGTTTATATAAACAAGAAAGGCGTAGAAGCTTTCTGCCACTACACCTGTTCGAAAGGTAACGCCAATCACCTGTACAGAGGTGAGTGGTTTGAAGAAAATACAACTACGCCGTTAGGGTATCTGGTATGATTGCAGTTACCGAAACGGAATCCCCACACTAATCAAAAAAGAAAAGGGTCGGTGTACACATTAATATATATGTACGAACTTTCCCACTTCTCTTAACGAAAAGTGAGGGGCTGTTGTTGCAAAATCCTCTGTTGATTATTTTTGGCGTTTTTATCGAACAGGATAAGCAACTATTTGCCAATCTTGTGATAGGGATTATCCCTTATCGGCGACAAAGTTAGTAATTATCTTTGAAAAACAGCCCCTCTTTGTTGTATTTTCTTCATGTGTTAGGAAAAAAAGTACTTTTTAGACGGTATTTTTATACTGAACTTGACAAAATAGTACATGATTCGCATTTCCCCTGAGACTAGTAGGGAAACTTCTTTTCGGATTAGGGAAAGTCACCTTGGAATCTTCAAATATAGTCTTACCTTTGCAGTACCAAAACAACAAAACGGTTGCAATGGTAAGCAAAAAAGAACTCAAAGTTTAACCCTTTAAAACTTATACGATTATGAAGACTACAATGATTACTCTCGCTCTCGCAGCTCTCACAATGACAGCTAATGCTGCTCCAAAGAACAATACTTGGCGTAATACAAATACAAACGTTCGCATTGAAGTTCGTAACGATAATCGTAACCACCGTCGCTACGACGTTCACTGGAACACTTGCCGCCACAATCACCTTGATCGCTACGGCAATCGCTACTACTGCCATACTTGCGGTGCTGAGATGGTATGGAAGGCTGAGAAGCATAACGGTGGACACTATGAGGTTATTGCTCCTAACACTAAGAACAATAACAACTACGGTGGCAGAAACAATCATCATGGTGGTGCTCCTATTCCTCCAACTACGAATTACAAGAATCACCGCTAACGGTTTCTCTCTCATAGGTTAAGATAAGGTTAGTTATCCTCCCTCCAAAGGAACCCTGTCAGAAATGGTTGGGTTCTTTTTATTTTTCTGCAAAATACTTCCACAATGGTGCTACGTGGAGAGCTTGGATAATCTGTCCTGTAGTTAGGAGTTCTAGAACTTCGTCTTTTGTGAAGATGTCAACGTGGATGTCTTCTGTTGGCTCCTGATGCTGTTTCGAAATCTTCTCTACGCCTGTAGCAAGGAAGGTGTAGCATAGGTTCGTGTGGTTTGTAGGGTTAGGGGATACGGTCATGAATAGTTTCCATTCTCCGCCACCGTAGCCGGATTCTTCGCTCAGTTCCCTTTTTGCCGCTTCAAGGGGAGTCTCACCCGGATCGATTACTCCGGCCACGAGTTCGTAGTGTGTCTCGCCGAGAGCATGGCGATACTGATCCTCCATGACGAAGTCGCCCTCTTTTGTAATGGCTATGACGTTTACCCAATCAGGAAATTCCAAAATGAACCACTCTGGAACGATGCTGCCTGACGGCAGTTGCACACGTTCCTGTCTCAGGTTCATCCATATTCCCTTGCTAAGCAGTTTCTCGCTCTTCAGGACTTTCCATTTTCGGTTTTCTAGTTTGTTTATCATAAGCCGTTCGCTGGTGTTATTACGGTGAAGTTTAGTCTTCCAATCTTTTCAGATGGCAGAACATCAGTTCTTCATTTTCGTCGTGCAGGTGCATACCGTTACCCTCGCAGTAGCGGAACATCTTGCAGTCGGCACATTCGCCCTTTTTCGCCCAATCGCGGTAGCGGTATTTCTGGAACTTATTTTCCCAAATGTCCCAGAAATCATCTTGATAGATGTTACCTTGATAGAACTTGCTGCGGATGCTAGTGCAAGCAGAGATGCTGCCGTCTATGAGCACCGATGCTACGTTTATGCCGGCATGGCAGCGATAGAAACTGTCGCGCACCTCCAACTCATAGTCGCCAAGAAAACCTTCGCAGGCGTAGCTGGTATGGATAAGTCCTTCCTTGCGCGTCTTCTTGATGAATTCCATGAGAGTGCGGAAGTCTTCGTTAGAGAGTTGGAAGTCAGGATATTGCTTCGCTCTTCCAACAGGGAAGATGGTGAAGAGTCGCCATTTCCTTACGCCAGCTGCGTAGAGTGTATCTTTTATTTTGTCAAGATATTTAATGGTGCGGGCATTTACGCAGGTAACCACATCCCAGACAACACCTTTTGTCCTCGCCATAAGCTTTATGGCGCGCATGGCATTGCTGTAGCACTCCTCGTGTCCGCGCATCCAGTTATGGTCTTCCTCAAGACCGTCAAGGCTGATGGCAACGCTGCTGAGTCCTGCATCGAGCATACGAATGAGTCGCTCCTCTGTGAGCAGCATACCGTTGGTGACCATTCCCCAAGGATATTCGCGCTTCTTCAGTTCCATGCCGATGTCCTCAAGGTCGCGTCGCATGAGTGGTTCTCCACCAGAGAATATTATGAGTACCTCGTGCGGATCAACATGCGGAGTCACGCTCTTGTCGATGACACTAAGGAAATCTTCTGCCGGCATGTCAGGCGTTTCTGCCACAACCTTGCAGTCGCTGCCGCAGTGCTTGCATTTCAGGTTGCAGCGTAGCGTACACTCCCAGAAGAGTTGTCGTAGCGGATGCAACTTCTTCATATTGTTGCGCATCATGCGCTCCAGTTCCAGAGCCGCACGTTTTTTGAGAGGTAGGTTCGTCATCGTCGTGTAGCACTTATTCCTTAACTCCTTCTTTCTGTATAGTCTTTGGCTCACTCTTGAAGCGGCTGTATGGTCCACCGTACATTACTGGTTTGGGCTTCTTCGTTTCAATGACAGCGTCCTTAATGGTATCAATAGTGATAGAGTCTTCTAGCACATGCTCCTGTTCAGGCATAGTCTTATCCATCATGTCAGGACCTCCGTAGATGCACTCCACACTTGTGGAGTTTTTGCAAGACGAGAAGCCGAGGAGAGCCATCAAGGTAGCAAGGATGTTGTTAGCGAGAAGTAATGTTTTGCGTTTCATAGAAGTGAGTATTTGGTTCGTTGGTAGATTGTCTGCTTTGTGTGCAAAGTTAATATTTTTCATTGTAAATAAGACTATTTAGTTGATTTTTCCCTCGAAAAAGGGCTTTTTAAGGGAGAAAAAAGGAAATCTGCGTGTATTTGTAGGCTAAATGTTATACTTTTGCTCAACATTTAGAATGAAATTTTGTTGAATCATAATTAATGAAACTAACCAAATGGAGACTCTTTTTTCCTATAAAGTGAAGCGATTTGAAGGCAATACGAAGCGATACTGTCAGACGTTGAAGTTGAAGGACAATGCTGAGGGCATCAAGAAGTACGTGGAACTGCACAGCCGCGAGAAGATATGGGCAGAGGTCTGCGAGGGTATGAAGGAGGTCGGCATACTGGAGATGGAAATCTACCGTTATGAGAACTTACTGTTCATGATTGTTGAGACGCCGGAAGACTTTGACTGGGACGCTTCAATGTCGCGCCTTGCCACCCTGCCTCGTCAGGAGGAATGGGAGAATACCGTGGCAGAATACCAAGACTGCAATCCGGGCGACACTTCTGCTGGCAAGTGGAAACTCATGGAGCGAATCTTCCATATTTACGAGTAAAAAGCAAAAACTATGTGTAGTACATATCTCGTGTTTCCGTATAGAACCAAAAAGGGCTGACTCTCCGAAAGAAAGTCAGCCATTACCTCTTACCTCTTACCTCTTACCTCTTACCCATTACCCTTCGCAAGCTCGCTTGCGAAATAATACTACTCAAAATCGTAGAGGGCTGTTGAGAGGTAGCGTTCGCCAGTGTCTGGAAGGAGAGCGACGATGCGCTTACCCTTGAATTCCGGGCGATTTGCTATGATGGAAGCACCGTATGCAGACGCGCCTGATGAGATGCCGACGAGAAGGCCTTCTGTTCTTGCGAGTTTGCGGCTTGTCTCGAATGCTGCCTCGTTAGGGCACTTGATAATCTCGTCAACGACATTGCCGTCGAATGTCTTTGGAACGAAGCCGGCACCGATTCCCTGAATCTTGTGTGCGCCAGCAGGTTCGCCGCTGAGTACGGCACTTGTCTCAGGCTCTACGGCTACGATGTGGATGTTAGGGTTGAGCTCCTTCAAGCGTTTGCCCACACCGCTGACAGTACCACCAGTACCTACACCACCAACGAAGACGTCTATCTGTCCGTCTGTGTCACGCCAGAGTTCTTCGGCAGTATTAGCGTAGTGTGCAGCAGGGTTGTTTGGATTCTCGAACTGCTGGAGGATAATGCTGCCCTCGATAGAGTCGCGCAGTTCTTCTGCCTTAGCGATAGCACCTTTCATGCCCTGAGAGCCAGGAGTGAGCACTACCTCTGCTCCGTAGGCAGCCACGAGCTTGCGACGCTCGATGCTCATAGTCTCTGGCATAGTGAGGATGAGGTGGTAGCCCTTCACGGCACTTACCAGTGCCAGACCGATACCAGTGTTACCAGATGTTGGTTCGATTATTGTTGCGCCCGGCTTGAGGTTGCCTTCTGCCTCAGCACGCTCCACCATGTTCAGCGCGATACGATCCTTTACGCTACCGCCTGGGTTGAAGAATTCTACCTTTGCGGTAATAACTGTTGCGAGGTTTTCCTTCTCGCTATATGCGTTGAGCTGTACAAGCGGAGTGTTGCCAACGAGCTCTGTAAGTTTGTTTGCTATCTTTGTCATAATATATAGATGTTTAGGACTTAATTATATGCTCTTTTGCACAAAAGCTGTTAATAAATAAACGGATTTTATTTAGTTTTATTGCTTTCGCAAGCTCCGCTCGCGAAAGTTGAATAAATTATATCTGCTCGAATGCCTGCTCAATATCAGCGATGATGTCGTCAATATGCTCTACACCGATGCTCAGACGGACTGTAGATGGAGTGATGTGCTGCTGAGCAAGCTCCTCAGGAGACAGCTGAGAGTGAGTAGTTGTGTAAGGATGTATTACGAGTGACTTCACGTCTGCTACGTTGGCAAGGAGAGAGAATATCTGCAGAGAATCGATGAACTTCCAAGCTTCTTCCTCGCCGCCTTTGATCTCGAATGTAAAGATTGAACCACCGCCCTGTGGGAAGTACTTCTGGTAGAGAGCGTGATCAGGATGATCGGGTAGGGCAGGGTGGTTAACCTTAGCCACCTTCGGATGCTTGCTCAGGTATTCTACCACCTTCAGTGCGTTCTCTGTGTGGCGCTCTATGCGGAGCGGAAGAGACTCTGTGCCTTGAAGAAGAATCCATGCGTTGAATGGAGAGATACAAGCACCAGTGTCGCGGAGGATGACGGCGCGAATGCGTGTTACGAATGCTGCTGCACCGGCTACGTCTGCGAATACAGCACCGTGGTATGATGGATCTGGCTTTGCGATAGAAGGATAGCGATCGGCGTTTGCCTTCCAGTCAAACTTACCACCGTCAACGATTACGCCACCGAGAGAGCTTCCGTGACCACCGATGAACTTTGTTGCTGAGTGAACGACTATGTCGGCTCCGTGCTCCAAAGGACGGATAAGGATTGGTGCGAAGGTGTTGTCAACAATGAATACAATGCCATGACGGTGAGCTACTTCTGCAACAGCCTCAAGGTTTGTTACGTCGGAGTTTGGATTGCCGAATGTCTCTGCATAAACCACCTTTGTGTTTGGCTTGATGGCAGCCTCAAGGGCTTCGAGGTCGTTCACGTTTACTATAGTATTCTCAATGCCGAGAGTGGCGAGAGTGTGCGTGATGAGGTTGTACGAACCACCGTAGAGATTGTCGGCTGCTACTATGTGATCGCCTGCCTGGAGAATGTTCTGGAGCGAGTATGTGATGGCTGCTGCGCCACTTGCCACTGCAAGACCTGCCACGCCGCCTTCGAGTGCTGCGATGCGCTCTTCGAATACGCCCTGAGTAGAGTTTGTCAGACGGCCGTAGATGTTACCTGCGTCGCGAAGACCGAAGCGGTCGGCTGCGTGCTGTGAGTTGCGGAATACATACGATGTTGTCTGATAGATAGGTACTGCGCGAGAGTCTGAAGTTGGATCAGCCTGCTCCTGTCCTACGTGGAGCGCGAGAGTTTCGAGGTGTAATTTCTTTGTAGTCATAGTAGTATTGTTTTTAGTTATTATTCTTTTTTATTATCAGAAGAAAACTTAGCATTTCTTCGTTGTTTTCGTCTGCAAAGGTACGACTAAAGAATTTTCTACGCAAGAAGTTTGTGAATATAAGAAAATATTTGTAATTTTGCAGCCGTATTATAGAATAATATTCTGATAAATAATCGTTATGGCTCTAAAAACAGAATATACACTTGATGAAAAAGACAAGGAGATACTCCGAGTGTTGCAGCATGAAGCTCGCCTGACCAACAAGGAACTGGCGGCAAAGGTACATCTTTCTACTACGCCTACGTTCGAGCGTGTGAAGCGACTGGAGCGCACTGGTTACATCCGTCAGTATGCCACCATTCTCGATGCTCAGAAACTCAATAAGGGCTTTACCGTCTTCTGCTCCGTAAAGTTGCGTCAGCTGAATTCTGATCGTGCTCTCGACTTTGAGGAACTCGTTAACAGCATACCAGAAGTTACCGAGTGTTACAACATCAGCGGCTCGTTCGACTTCATGCTCCGCGTGCAGTCGCCCGACATGCGCAGTTATCAGCAGTTCCTTCTCAATGTACTTGGTCGCCACGATAACATCGCGTCTATTGAGAGCACCTTTGTCATGGAGGAAATAAAGCACGAATACAGCGTCAGCGTATAGATTTGGAAGCCGTACGAGCAATATTTACTCTTTCTGCAAAATAAAATGCCGACATTATTTGCTTAATTAATGGCAGATTAGTATATTTGCACCCATAAAACAATACTTTTCCACTATCATGAGAACATCCCATGCACTCATTTTCTCCACTTTGCTGACCCTGAACGCTTACGGTCAGCAAAATGGTGACAGCTCTATGGCAAGCATCGTTACGAATGTGGAGAATACGGAGATGGCGCGTCTTCCATACGCTATTGACGTTCTGAAACAGATTCCAAAACTTACGATCAATGCTGACAAAATAACCGTTTTAGGTAGAGGAACGCCTGCCATCTACGTGGAAAACCGCAAGGTGACTGATCTGTCGGAGTTGTCACAAATTCCCGCAAGCAAGGTTAGTAGCATAAAGGTGATTACGCAACCTGGCGCAGAATATGGCAAGGACGTACAGTCGGTCATTGTTATCAATATCATCAAGGAAGACAGGGACGGTTTCCAACTCAGCGAGACTATGCGATTGGACATGACGCATAATTTGTCTGCTAACAACGAGACAGGACTCGAATGGAAGCACGATGCGTTAGTCCTCGGTGCATTCTTTGCCTTCAACGAGGAAAACAAACTCTTCGATAAGGAAACCTTCAAGAGGTTCTACAAGAATCAGCAGCAGATAAAAGAGGAGGATACTGCGGAGACCATAGATACCTACAAGCAGCGGTGGACAGGTCGTCTGAACGCCAGCTACTACATAGACGAAGACAACCTTCTCTCGGCAAACTACTCCTACACGAATCTCCGTATAGACCGCACTCATATTCCAGAAAATCTACAGACTAATCGCGCTCCGGAAACCCGTCACGACATTGGTGTGGAATATTCGGGAAAGATTGGCGAATGGGATATAAATGTTGGCAACAACACTTTCTTTGACAATATTGACCAGCACTCTTTCAAGCCGACATCTCTCGGATACTACCTACGCAAAGAGTATGACATCCGCACATACGCCAAGGCAAATACTGCGCTGTGGAAAGGCAATATTCAGGTGGGTGTTGAACATGAGTTCGACCACATGGACGTCAACAAAGGCGACGAATCGCAGATGTCCTCCGAATTCCTGAAGAAATACGGCGGCATTCACGCCATACACCCTGACCATACCTACGCAGCTTTCCTCTCCACCTCGCAGAAGTTCGGGAAATGGACTGTGGAAGGTGGTCTGCGATACGAGTTCCGCAGTTCTACCTACAAGCCTTGTAGGGATGACGGTCTGATGAAGTATTTCAATGAGTGGATAAACGAGAAAGACGAACTCCGAATAGATTTTACGGCAGACAATCCGATTAGCTTACTTGCCAAGAACGGAAAACTCACCACGGATCGCAACTTCTTCTATCCAACCCTTAAGGTTTCCACGAAACTCGGCAAGTCGAACATTGCTCTTCTTCATACGCAAAGTAGTGTACGCCCTTATCTCGGACTGACTCGTCTCACGGTAAACGACATAGAGAACAGCTTTGTAGATGACAAAGTGCTATCGACAGAAAAGATTGCTACCACTTCCCTTGACTGGAGCTATCTATGGGCTAACCTCACCGCTACATTCACGAGATACGGCAATCCTATTTGCAGCACCATAGACGGCACCGTGAAATACAACGCACCCGACTATGATGCCTTCGACCTCAACGCTACGCTGTCTCCAAAGATTGGCATCTGGAGCCCAGTGCTAAACGCCAATATGCACAAGCAATGGTTCTCCATGCCTCTTGCCAACGGCAAGGATAAACTTCACGACATACTCCTGAAGCTCAGCCTCAACAACACCATTTCGCTACCTTCCAACTGGCTCATTCTACTCAGCGCAAACTGGCACGGAAAAGGTGGCGAGCGAAACTGGTATTACTATAAACCAGACTTCTGCCTTGACGGCTCCATACAGAAGGAATTCACCCATCCTAGACTAACGGTCATCCTAAGCGCGACGAACATTCTGAAAAGTTCATACAGCGACGTGACCCGATACACGCAAGCCTTCAACAACGTCTCTGAAGGAGCTCGTGAACGCATAGTCAGAATGATCTATCTATCCATAAACTATAAACTATAGAGGAAGGGGTGACGGGTTGTCCATAGGAAGTCAAATCGTTTTTCATAGGAAAACGACCCAAAAGTCATAGGAAGATGCCCGAAAAAATGCATTTTTTCGGGCATCTTCCTATTTCTTTACTCGTCCAAAGGTTTTTATACTGGTGTATTTGCGCCAGATGTTTAGCTTGCGAAATCTAGGAACGCCGTGACGACGAATATAGTCGCGAGCGCCTTCAAGCATTCTGTGGGCAACTTTTCCGTCAGTGTAAGGGTCGTAGTTGCGGATAATCCATTGGCGCTTTTCGAGTGCTGGGTCGTCGGTGATGGCGGCACGGTAGGCAGTTGGAATCTCTTCCGGCGTGTCGCAGTTCTGCCAATAGAGGTCCTTTGCAACGGCACGAAGGGTGATGACAGGCTTGTTGAGAAGGAGAAACTCATAGATGGTAGATGAAGTGTCGGAGATCATTGCATCTGCCATGAGCATGTATTTGGTGACGGTGAAATCGTCGATAAAGAGAATGTCCTTCTCCTCTGCTGCAAGCTGGCGGTAGTTGTCAAGATGATGCTGCGACGTCAGCGGATGGAACTTCATGATGACGAGGGTATCCTTGTTCTGCCGGACGAGTGTACGCAGGGCTTCCTTCATGTCGCCAAGAGAGGTGAGGGAAGGGGAGAAGGTTGGTGCGTAGAGGACGATGCGTTCCTTGCCATGCTCGTTAAGAAGCTGCTGACGCTGTTGGTCATAGTCGTGACGATGGCGCGCTATCCAGTCCTGTCGTGGCCAGCCAGTCTCAAGAACCTCAAAGTCGCCGTACTTCTGAGAGAGCTTTTTGAACGGTCCTGTGAAGAATGGGCCTTGCGTGAAGTATGTGTCAAAGTAGCGACGTATCACCCAATGGTCTTTCTTCTCAGCTGCGTAGCCATGGAATACCTGTATCTTTACGCCGGAGAGGTAGTAAGGCACAATGTTGCCCGGCACGAAGACTGCGTCGGGATGGTAGTCGTAGCACTCCTGAATGGAATTTGTGTATCGCACCTCGTCCTTGTAAGGGAAGTCGGTAATCTTTCGCTGGTCAATGAACCAGAGTATGTCGTTGCCGCCCTCAAGAATGGCTTCGTCGTGAATAGGTCGCAGTATGTCGATGGCGTATTTGTTTTCGCAGAAGAGAAGTATTTTCATTGTGTTTTTTGATTGAGTTTATTTAACCTCTCCGTTGATGTTGAGGTTTGCGGTGGTGAGATTCTTGACGAACTCTGGATGCCATGAGGCTGTGGTGCCGGTCTCGCGGATATTGCAGTTGTCGAAGTGGAAGTTCTCAAGATGGTACTTGTCAGAGCTCTTGACGTTGAAGAATGTCTTACACTCTACGTTGAGGTTGCGGAATACGATGTCGTTGACGCGGGAGAGTGGCATGTCCTCACGCTCTTCTGGCTTGAAGAACTGTGTCCAAGGAAGTGTGACGAGGAAGTTGTCTGCCGTGCCTGTGACGTCTTCACAGAGGAGCTGCTCGTAATGCTGCGGTGTGTCTGGGCGCATCTTGAACCAGATAACGCGGTTGACATCGCTGATGCGTATGCGACGGAAGACGATGTTCCAGTCGTGGAGGCTCTCTGAACCGAAGGTTACGCAGCCATGAACCTTGCCGTAGTTGCAGTCTTGCACAACGACGTTGTAGTTAGGTCCGTTGCGTGGGTCTTTGTCGGCGAATGTTCCCTTGCCACCCTTGAGCACAACGGCATCGTCGTTGACACTCATATAACAGCCGCTGACGAGGATGTCGTGGCAATAGTCTATGTCGATGGCATCGCTGGAAGGTGCACCGTTCTTGCCCATAGGACCATAGCCCTTTGTTGGTGCATAGATATAACAGCCGAGGTATTTTACGCGAGAGCAGCGGTAGAGGTGGTTTGTCCAGAATGGGCTGTTCTGCAGACGGATGTCCTGTACGGTGACGTCTTCGCAGTTAGAGAGATAGACAAGTCGCGGACGCATAGCCTCGAGGTTTGTACACTGGCGGTTGTACTGACGACGAATCCAGAACTCTTCCCAGTACTGAAATCCGTTGCCGTCGATGGTGCCAGGACCGGTGATGGTAAAGCCACGGAGTCCATCGGCATTGACGAGTGCGGCGAAGTAGTTGAGCGTCTGACCTTCCATGCGTGTCTCGAGGATCTTGAAGTTGGCTATGCGGTCGCTGCCCTTGAGCTTTCCGCCCTCCTTGACGCAGAGGTGTGTGCCCTGCTTGAAGAAGAGGGAGCCGGAGAGGAATGTGCCCTCAGGGATGACGATGACTCCGCCGCCCTGCTCAGCAGCGCGGTCGATGACAGCCTGAATGGCAGCCGTTTGTACGATGGTGGAGTCGCGGCGAACGCCGTAATCGGTGATGACATACTGCTTTCCGAGAGTGTCGAGAGATACACGTGCGGTATCGTTGAACCATGCAGGGATAGCTTCGCCGTTAGGGAAGAGGTCCTGCTTCTGTTTCTTTTTCTTTGCGTCGGCAGCAGTAAAGGAAAGAAGGAGTGCTGCGATGAGGAGGAGTTTGTAGTTCATATTATTTTTGGTTAGTTAGATTTATGGGAGATGGGCAATTAGCCGAACTCGGCTAATTGAAATCTTTGTGGCTAATCTGTAGTGCTTCACCTTAGCCTAGCCTTTCGAAGAAGGTGCAGATGTCTTCCCAACATTTGAAGGTGTCGCTGCCGAAGAGGATGTTTGTGCCCATGAAATCGGGCTGTTCCTGGCGGGTGATGTAGAAGTCGCCGAGGAGTAGCTGCGGCTTGTTGGTGAAGATTATAGAGTCATGAGCAGGTGCGGAAAGATATTTCTCCACCCACGTCTGCACATTATTTATATATGTGTGATCGTTGGTAGGAGCGTCTGCCACGATATAAACCGTATATTTCTCTATGAGTTGGTAATAAGCTATGCGGAGCGATGAGGCAGCCTGCATGTACTGGTCGTGAAGACAGTCGAAATGAATGAACAGCGGTGGCAGTTCAATGCCCTCCTGCTTATTGCGAATTTTGCGGATAAGCGGTAGAAGGTAGTTGTGGACAGCATGATCCGTAAGACGATGTTCGCCGTGGAAATGAATAGCGTTAGGATAATGCTCGCGGAAAAGGTCGAAGGTGTGGACGATAGGGTCTTCATCGCCGAAGAGACCATAGACGCGACCTTTCTCTTCCTCCGTGATGTCCTGGAAACAGAGCTGTGTGATGGCAGCATATTCCTTGACCATAGCCTTTGTGATGATAAACTCCTGAACGCCGTCTGCGCGAGGATTCTGGAAAGTGAGCTTGCCCACCATACCGTGAGAGCTCATCGTGTCGCCCATCTGGAAAGCTGGATTCACGAGAATGCGGTCGAAGCCTTTGAGCTGCTCCGTGTACATTCCGCCCATGGAAGTGCCGACGATGATGTCCGGCTGCTCTTCCTCAGCCATCTGCTTGAGCATGGCAATGGCGTCCTCTGGGACGATAGGTATATCTCTTGCTACAACCTCGTCGTTTGGCAAACAGGAGCGAAGAAGTTTCACAGTGCCCGATTGTGCCGACGAGCCGAAGCCGTGTACATACATTAGTTTCATAATAGACCTTCCCCCAGCCCCTTCCTTGCAGGACGGGGAGGGATGTGTTTTGCGTTTTTTTTATAATTCGCAGCAAAATTAAGAAAAAAAAGTACTTTTGAAAAGGAAATGCGTGAAAATGTGCAATATTTCCAACGATTTCATTGGAGTTTAAGAATAAAGTGTTAACTTTGCCGTTGAATAATGGCTATTTGTGGCTACAATATAGCCTTTGTTATCTAAAAAATGCAAGGATATGAATCTAAGGTATTTGACTGAGTTGGCACTGCTGCTCATAGCTACGGCAGCAATGGCACAACAGAAAATGACCGTACATCTGAATAATGGACAGCAAATTACATACAATATCAGTGACGTGAAGTATGTAGAGATTGAGGCTGAGTCGTCAAAGGACAATCCGGCTGCTGACGGTGTAGGTGGTGTAGTGGGCGATCCCGTTGACCTCGGCTTGTCAGTTAAGTGGGCAAGCCATAATCTTGGTGCTACGTTGACCAGCGATGATGGCGGTCGCTTCACATGGGCCGGTGCCGGCAGCAATGCCATAAAGTGGGGAGATGGATGGCGATTGCCAACAAACGAGGAATGGGAGGAACTGTATCAAAACTGTAGATGGAGTTGGGAGGTTCGTGATGGTGTTGGTGGCCGTGTGATAACAGGTCCAAGTGGTCGCAGCATCTTTATCCCTGCAACTGGTGTGTCGTTCGATAATAAGGTGCAGATACGTGGTTGCATCGGTATATACTGGACGGCAGCCGATGCACAGAGCCTGCCAGGTGTGCCAGCTTCGGCAGTAGGTGCTTACTTTGATTCTGCCAACATCTACCGTATGGAATATCCATGTACTAACACATTCTCTGTAAGATTAGTGAAATGAGACGCCTGTTGATGAACATATTACTATTCTGCTTTACGCTGTCAGTCTTCGCTGTCAGTGATACGTGGCTTGTGTTGCAGTTGCGTGGCGGCAGCAAGGTGGCCTACATTATTCCTGGTAAGACGCAGGTGTCGTTCCAGGACAATGACATGATTATATCATCGCCAAAGATGGAAGTCAGATACAGCAAGGCGAGTGTCTGTAATTTTAGCTTCAAGGCAGAAGGTGACGTGGTGGATGGCATTGAGCCGACAACGGTGAGTGATATTAAAATAAGGCATGTAGCCGACGATGTCGTTGAGATTACGGGAATAAATCCAACACAGGCGATACACGTCTATACAGTCAATGGCATAGAACAATCGCCAAACATCATTCGTACAGGAGATTCGGCAACCGTGTCGCTAGCATCGTTACCGATCGGTGTGCTGCTGATAACCATCTCCAACGCAGACATTCCAGCCTTTAAGGTGGTACGCTAACTAACAGGAACGATTAATGCTTTTCCCCCTTATAATAACGCTATGCCAATGGAAACTAAAATGTTTTTTGTAATTCTTGTTAATTATTGATAATTCTTGTCTAAATAAAATTAACGTGACAATGTTTTTGTTTTAGATTTCTGATTTTCCGCTGCAAAGTTAAGCATTTTTGCGCTTTTTGGCAAAGGAAAAGTATGATTTCTGATTACTTTGAGTGTTTTTCTTGTTTTATTGTGCTTTCTATTCAAAAAAAGTATCTCTGCTATAGAAAATCTCAGATTCACTAATTGGCTTTACACCTATCGGGTAGCTGAGCTACCCCTTCCTGGCATATTTTTAGGCTCGGGAAAACTTTCCTCGCGCTGGAAGGAAAACTTTCCTGCTATTAGAATGTATGGAATCGTCTGTAGTTTAAATAGTATTGTGACCGAAATTTCATTATTTTTCTTATGATAAGTGAAAGAAAAATAAATTTTGGCACGGTAGTTGTATAATGTAAAGCGAAGACCTTGAACATTATGCTTCAAGACCGACTTCAAGACATTAATTAATAAAAGAACATAATAAAAAAGAAAATACAACTATGGGAAAAGTAATTGGTATTGACCTCGGCACAACAAACTCATGTGTCGCAGTATTTGAAGGTAGCGAACCAGTGGTTATCGCTAACAGTGAAGGTAAGCGCACAACTCCTTCTGTAATCGGTTTCGTTGAGAATGGCGAGCGCAAGGTTGGTGACCCAGCTAAGCGTCAGGCTATCACAAACCCTAAGAACACTATCTACTCTATCAAGCGTTTCATGGGTGAGACTTACCAGCAGGTAGAGAAGGAAATCTCTCGCGTACCTTATTCAGTAGTAAACGTAAACAACACTCCTCGCGTTGACATCAACGGCAAGCAGTACACTCCACAGGAGATCTCAGCAATGACTCTCCAGAAGATGAAGAAGACTGCTGAGGACTATCTCGGACAGGAAGTGACAGACGCTGTGATCACAGTTCCTGCTTACTTCTCTGACTCTCAGCGCCAGGCTACTAAGGAGGCAGGTGCTATCGCTGGTCTTAACGTTCTCCGTATCGTTAACGAGCCAACAGCAGCAGCCCTCGCTTACGGTGTTGACAAGGCTAACAAGGACATGAAGATTGCCGTGTTCGACCTCGGTGGTGGTACATTCGACATCTCTATCCTTGAGTTCGGTGGCGGCGTATTCGAAGTGCTTTCTACAAACGGTGATACTCACCTCGGTGGTGACGACTTCGACCAGGTGATCATCGACTGGCTCGTTCAGGAGTTCAAGAGGGACGAAGGTGCAGACCTCACTCAGGAACCAATGGCTATGCAGCGTCTTAAGGAAGCTGCTGAGAAGGCAAAGATTGAACTCTCAAGCTCTACTTCTACAG
>JAZLKJ010000182.1:0-17991 GCA_045597565.1 Prevotella sp.
ATCTGATATCCTCAAGACATTCCTTGCCGAAATAGGCTATGAGGCTTTTGAGGACAATTCGGAGGTCTCCATGACAGAGAGCGGTAGCTTGCTCAAAGACTATCGCAAGGAGCATCCGTTTGCTCCCTTCGCCTGCTTCTCAGCATTTATCCAGCAGTCGCTGTTTGATGAAGACGTGCTGAAAGCAACTCTCAACTCCATGCCTTTCGATGGCCTACACATATATTATAATAATAAGGAGGCGGAAGACCGAAACTGGAATGAGCAATGGGAGCAGTCGCTCGAGCAGTCGGATATCTGTCAGGAACTCGGCATAACGATAGATGTCAAGCAAGCTTTTGGAACGGGCGGTCATAACACTACACGCATGATAGTCAATATGCTGAAGTCTGAAGACTTGCGCGGAAAGACTGTCCTTGACTGCGGTTGCGGCAGCGGAATACTCTTCATTGCTGCCTTGAAGCTCGGTGCTGAGCGTGCCGTAGGCTATGATATTGACGAGTGGAGCGTGAACAACAGTCTTCACAATGCAGAACTCAACACCATTCCTTCCGACCGCATCAGCGTGTTGCTCGGCGATGCTTCGGTGCTGGATGGAGTGGGGGAGCAGTTCGACATCGTCCTTGCCAATATCAATCGCAACATCCTGCTTGCCGACATGCCGCAGTTCGTGAAGCGAATGAAACCAAAAGGCAAACTAATCCTCTCCGGCTTCTACACCGAAGATATCCCTCTCCTCGTGGAGAAAGCCGAATCATTGGGGCTTAGTAAGGTAGCAGAGAACGAAGATGACCATTGGGCAAGCCTACTTTTTGCTTAGGGTAGTGCGGTGTTTTCACCGCGCTAACATTCCTTCTAGGGATGAGAAAATGAATAAAAGGAAGGGAAAAGGGAGTTTTTTTTACTTTTTGTTGCGGAAATAAATAAAAAATCTTACCTTTGTGCCCGAATATAACAAATAACAACCTACCAGAAAAACGTGAAGAATATAACTCTTACCTTATTCACAACAGTCTTATTGTGTCTTTGTTCCAGCGTCTTGCTCTCCTGTAAGAACTATGGAAAATATGAAATCGGCTTATCACAATGCTCCGAGAAGGATTGGCGTGCGCAGTTGGAAGCGGATGTCATGACAGAAGCGGAACAGCATGAGAATATGGCGGTGGAGGTGGTTTCTGCCGATGGCGACTCAGAGAAACAGAAGCACGATATAGAGAACTTTATAAAGGAGGGCAAGGATCTGATAATCGTTGTCCCTAACGTCGCATCGGACATCCGTGCCATCGTTGAGAAAGCTTACGATAGAGACATCCCTGTAATCATTGTTGACCGCAAGACTGAAGGTGGAAAATACACTGCCTTCATCGGTGCCGACAACGAGGACATAGGCAAGCAAGTGGCAGAATGCATAGCCGCATCTGCCAACGGACAGGAAGTAAACGTGATTGAATTGGTAGGACTAGAAGGTTCTTCGCCAGCGGTACTTAGACATGATGGCTTCCAAGCTGGTGCAGAATCTCACGGCAATATCAATTTGTTGGCTACGGCAAATGCCGACTGGAGCGAGGACGAGGCGGAAAGCATCATGACATCTCTGCTGATAGACCATCCGAAGTTG
The DNA here is from genome assembly GCA_045597565.1 of Prevotella sp. Lineage (GTDB taxonomy): Bacteria > Bacteroidota > Bacteroidia > Bacteroidales > Bacteroidaceae > Prevotella. Next base: position 1,619 of record JAZLKJ010000182.1, read on the forward strand.
GACTATGTCTTTGCCCATAACGACCGTATGGCAATGGGCGCTCGCAAGGCGATTGAGAAAGCCGGCAGGGAGAAAGAGGTTAAGATAATAGGTGTTGATGCGCTCGCTACTGACGGCGGTGGTGTTGACCAGGTGATAAACGGAAAGTTCCTTGCTACTTACAAATATCCTACAGGCGGAGCAGAGGCTATAAAGCTTGCCGAAGAAATTCTGATGGGCAAGAACTACAAAAAAGAAGTGACGCTTCGTGCAACCTTGGTTGATAGCAAGAATGCCAAGCAGATGAAGAAATAAAACGAATTGGGGCAAGGATATCCTTGCCCCAATTCGTTTTTCTAACCATTAGCAAAGGCGGCAGCCTCTGCCTCAGCAATTATTTCTTCGCGTGTCTTCTTTTTTAGTGAAATGTCGGAGAGGTCAAAGTCTTCAGCCACCGCTTCGTGCTGCTTCTTGCCTGTCGCAGCGTCCTGTGTCGCAGCGTCCTGTGTCGCAGCGTTCTGTGTCGTAGCGTTCTGTGTCGCAACGGTATTCGGTTGCTCTTCTTCCACGTTTATGAACGGGCTGTTGTCCTGCTTGATGTCTGGGATGACCTCCATGATGGGCATCTCTTCCATCTTTGTGCGGTCGGACTTGGCGGCAAATATCTTATCTACATGCTTAGGCTGCTTGCGCAGGAGTTGTAGTGTCTCCTTACTTGCCTTCTGCTGACTTTCCTTCTTAGAATATCCTTTTCCAAAGCCGCAGTCAATGCCTTCTATCTGCACCTTGTATTCGAATACTGGGCTATCGTTGTCCTTGTCAACAGACTGCTCAACAAGCAGGTACTCCAGCTTTACGCGGTTCTTCTGCGTCCATTCAAGTAGTTTGCTTTTGAAGTTCACCTCCTTTTTTGCCGTTTTATCCAGATCAATATACGTTCCGAGTATCCTGTTCTGCATAAAATCCAATATTACGTCGTAGCCTCTGTCAAGATAGGCTGCACCGATGAGAGCTTCAAAAGCATTCCCACCCATGTAGCTGTTGTGCGAGTGCGTGTTGCCCGCTGAGAGTATGAGCTGGTTTATTCCGAGCTGTTCGGCAAGTTTGCCCAATGTGGCGCGTTGTACGAGTTTGCTTCGTGTGTTGGTAAGGAATCCTTCACGCTTTCCTTTGAAGTGCTTATATACAATGTCTCCTACTACTGCATCAAGTACGGCATCGCCCAAGAATTCGAGTCGCTCGTTGTTCTCCTGTCTGCCGTTTTTGCCCTTGTGTCGCACGCTGCTGTGCATGAGTGCGTTCTTGTATAGTTCAATGTTGTGTGGGTAGAAGCCGAAAATGTTGTATAAAGCTAAATAAAACTCCTTTTCCTTGCGGAAAGGGAGTTTTATCTTATCCAGTAAGTTCTGAAACATATTCTGTTTTTATTCTTCGTACTTCTTGAATACTACACAAGCATTGTGACCACCGAAGCCGAATGTGTTGCTGATACCAGCGCGCACTGTACGCTTCTGAGCCTTGTTGAATGTGAAGTTCAAGTTGTAGTCAATTTCTGGATCCTCGTCGCCTTCCTCGTGGTTGATTGTAGGAGGAACGATGTCGTTCTTGATGGCGAGGATGGTAGCCATAGCCTCAACAGCACCAGCAGCACCGAGGAGGTGACCTGTCATAGACTTTGTAGATGAGATGTTGAGCTTGTAAGCAGCATCGCCAAATACGTCCTTGATAGCCTTTGACTCTGAAATGTCGCCAACGTGAGTTGAAGTACCGTGTACGTTGATGTAGTCAATGTCCTCTGGCTTGAGACCAGCGTCAGCGAGTGCAGCCTCCATAACGAGCTTGGCTCCGAGACCTTCTGGGTGAGAAGCTGTGATATGGTGAGCGTCAGCACTTTCGCCTTCACCTACCATCTCAGCGTAGATCTTCGCACCGCGAGCCTTAGCGTGCTCAAGTTCCTCAAGGATGAGCATACCAGCACCTTCACCCATGATGAAGCCGTCGCGGCTTGCAGAGAATGGACGAGAAGCTGTCTCAGGAGAATCATTGCGAGTTGAGAGAGCGTGCATAGCGTTGAAGCCACCTACACCACAAGCGAGGATAGCAGCCTCTGAACCACCAGAAACGATTACGTCAGCCTTGCCGAGACGGAGAAGGTTGAACGCCTGAGCGATAGCGTTGCTTGAAGAAGCGCAAGCTGAAGAAGTGATGAAGTTAGGTCCGTGGAAACCGTATTTGATAGAAACCTGACCTGCTGCGATGTCTGCAATCATCTTAGGGATGAAGAATGGGTTGAACTTTGGTCCCATGCCAGCATTCTTGCACTTGCCCCAGTTGAGAATTTCTGACTCGAAGGTATTCATACCGCCGATACCTACACCGAGAACAACACCGATACGGTTCTTGTTTACGGTCTCAAGGTCCATGCCGCTGTCCTGTACTGCTTCGTCAGCAGCAATCATAGCGAGCTGTGTATAGCGGTCGAGCTTGCGAGCTTCCTTGCGGTCGAAATACTTGTTCATATCGAGGTCTTTTACCTCACAGGCAAACTGAGTCTTGAACTGGCTGCAGTCGAACTGTGTGATAGGAGCAGCACCGCTTACGCCTTTCACAAGGTTCTCCCATGTAGTGTCCTTATCGTTACCAAGTGGAGTTACGGCACCAAGACCTGTTACTACTACTCTTTTAAGTTCCATGTTGTTTTTATTACCTTTTATTAATCAATTAAAGGATTTAAAGAAATACACCACTTGTTTAATTCCTATTCTTTAATCCGTTAAAATAAAGGATTAAGCCTTTGCATTCTGGATGTACTCGATAGCAGCACCTACTGTGCCAATCTTCTCAGCCTGATCGTCTGGAATGCTTACTTCGAACTCCTGCTCAAGAGCCATGATGAGCTCTACTGTATCAAGTGAGTCAGCACCAAGGTCGTTAGTGAAAGATGCTGCTGGAGTTACTTCTGCCTCATCAACGCCGAGCTTGTCAACGATGATTTCCTTTACTTTAGCTTCGATTTCGTTCATAGTTGTAATTAATTTATTGGTTTATAATTTTTTCTAATTTAGTTTCAAAAAGATGAGAAAATTGTTTGTTTTCCGTTTTCCGGGTGCAAAGTAACAACTATTTTTTGAAATATGCAAACAAATGTTAAACTTTTATTTCTTACTTTGCACAAGGGTGGGGGGTGTGTGCATTAATTTTTGCGCTTTTTGATTAATGTCAGTCCGTCACGGAGAGGTAGAATGACCACTTCAACCCTTTCGTCGTTATGTACGTAGTCGTTGAATGCCATTATTCCCTGTGTCTGTCTGTCCGTTGGATTTGGTTCTTCCAGGACATGACCGTCCCAAAGCGTGTTGTCGGCAAGGATATATCCACCTGGGCGTGTCACGCTCATCGCCATCTCGTAGTCCTCAATGTAGGTGCGCTTGTTGCCGTCTAGGAAGACGAGGTCGAATTCTATGCCCAGCTTTGGTGCCTCCACCTTTGCGTCGCCGATACGGAAGTCTATGAGGTGGCCCACCTCGGAGCCCTCTATCCACTTGCGGGTGAAAGGCTCCAGTTCGTCGTTGATCTCGAAGGTGACGACGCCGTTGAAGCCATCTGAAGCGGATGCTTTAGAAATGGAGGCAGGTTGTGATTCTGTGTTTAGTGTCTTTTGTTTAGTGTTTTCGTAAACACCCTCTGCCAAACAGATGGCTGAGTAGCTGGAGAACGTGCCGACTTCGAGAATCTTCTTTGCTCCCGTCATCTCGACAATCATCTTCAGCAGTCGTCCCTGTAGATGACCGCTTGCCATTCGTCCGTAAAGCAGATGAATATTAGTTGCTCGATAAAGGCGGTGCAGATAGTCGCCTTCGGGAGATATATGTGAGAGTATATATTCGTCAATTGTCATAAACCCCTTAACCCTTAAATTTTTGATTTTTCATTTTACATTTTACATTTTTCATTTTTCATTTTAATGCCCTCTCCTTACCACTCAAAGGGTAGCTGTAGTTCAGCGGCAGACTGTGACTGTGTTTGTGACATTTCTTCCTCAGGTTGTTCGTTGGAGAACATCAGGGCCAGTTGCTTTGCCTGAGCCGCGTTCTTGTTAATTCGATATTTCTTGTCCTCTCCCTTTAGGAACAACGAGTACTCATTGCGGCTGTTCCTTATAATGTATGAGCGCACGGACTGATAGACGTTTCCTTCGCTGATAGGTTCAAAAAGCGAGTTGTGGGCATTGTGCACATGCTTCACAATACTCATCAGCGGCAGACCTGCATCACCAACTTGCATCAGAAGGTCTATTATGTCCTGTTCGTACTTCATGAAATGTCTTGGAGGGAAAAATAAAGGTCGATATTCATTGCAGAACATCGACCTTCATATTCCTATTCAGTTGATTGGTCAAATTAAGCAAGAGTATATTTCTCTTCAGTAGCAACGATCTTGCCCTCCTTGAAGAGCCAGCCCATACCAACGAGAGTTTCCTCCTCTGAAATCTTTGCAGCCTTGGCAATCTCCTTTATAGTGAGAGCCTTCTCTGCAGCTGCGAGTGCCTCGTAAACGTCACCAGCCTTGAAGCCAGCAGCAGTAGCATCGATAACTGCAGCCTTAGCAGCTGCCTTCTTAGTTGTAGCGGCTTTCTTTGTAGCGCAAGCCTTCTTTGCAGGAGCTGCCTTCTTCTCAGCAGCAGCCTTTGTTGTAGTCTTCTTTTCTGCCATAGTGTTTTTAATACCTATTGAAAATTTATATGAAATTGAATGATTTCGGCTGCAAATTTAGACATTATTATATATATAAATAGCTGATTATTAAGACAATTTTACCTAATCAGCCGTTTTTTTGATATATATTGACAAAGCACTTCACTTGATGGTGCAAGATTTCTTTGTTGTTACTATGCACTATGCACTGGGAAACGATATGTAATTCATAGGGAAACGATGCGTAATTCATAGGGAAACGCTTCAAAAAATGCATTTTCTGAAGCGTTTCCCTATGAATTATGCCGCATAAGTAACTGAGTTATGTCGCATAAGTAACGGAAATACAAAGTCTAAATGCTGCAATTATGATTAGTGAATCCCATAAATACGCGCGTCATGTTTGCGACATGTGTACATGTTTAAAAAAAATGAAATTCCTCAAAATTGCACAAAAGGGTCAGACCCCTTTGTGCAATTTTTCGTATATCCGTGAAACTAATTATGCAGCTTTCTTACTGTTCTTGAAGAGGAATAGGAATGCTATGCCAACAACGAGTGCATAGCCGGCGAAGATGAACCAGCATGTGCGCCAACCTTCAATCTGCATGGCTTCTGGCTGATCATATACGAAGTTGTTTACGATGGTCTGCGCAGCGAGTGTTCCCACAGTGGCACCGAGACCGTTTGTCATAATCATGAACAAGCCTTGTGCTGAAGAACGGATTGACTCGTTAGTGTTCTGGTCAACATAGAGTGCGCCGGAGATGTTGAAGAAGTCGAAGGCTACGCCGTAAACGATGCAAGAGAGTACGAACATCCAAACGCCAGAGCCAGGATTGCCTGTGCCGAAGAGTCCGAAGCGGAATACCCAAGCTGCCATGGCAATGAGCATGACATTCTTTATACCGAAGCGCTTAAGGCAGAACGGAATGAGCAGAATGCAGCATGTCTCGCTGATCTGACTCAATGAGATGAGAATGTTGGCGTGCTGTGCTCCGAAAGTGTTGGCATATTCGGCAATGCCCTGGAAAGAAGTGATGTATGGGTTGGCATAGCCGTTTGTGATCTGAAGACTTACACCAAGCAGCATTGAGAAGATGAAGAACACTGCCATGCGATAGTCCTTGAAGAGCTTGAAAGCATCGAGTCCGAGAGCTTGAACAAGAGACTGCTGCTCTCCGCCTTCTGACTTGGACTTTACAGGACATGCAGGAAGTGTCTGTGCGTAGAGCGCGAGAATGATGCTGAGGGCACCAGAAACGATGAACTGCTTGCTTGTAGGCTGGAAACCGCAAAGGTCAACGACCCACATTGTGCAGATGAAACCAACGGTTCCAAAGACGCGGATAGGTGGGAAGTCCTTCACCGTGTCGAGTCCTGCTTTTGTCAATGCGTTGAAAGCCACACTGTTAGAGAGTGCAAGCGTTGGCATGTAGAACGCTACACTGCAAGCGTAGAGCGTGAAGAGCAATGAGATGTTTGCATCTGCAGAAAGACCGTAAACACCAGCTGCGCACATGAGCAGACCAGCCATGGCGTGGCAAAGTCCCAAAAGACGCTGTGCTGGAATCCAGCGGTCGGCAACGATACCCATGATACCAGGCATGAAAATGGAAACAACACCTTGGATTGCATAGAACCAGCCGATGATAGAACCGAAACCTGCACCTGCGAGATAGGTTCCCATGGAAGTAAGATAAGCTCCCCACACGGCAAACTGCAGGAAGTTCATCAGAGTAAGACGGAATTTTGTATTCATTGAAGTATAAGGTTTTATTAGAAATTCAAAGTGAAAAGTGAAAAATAAAAAAGTCGCGTGTTAAGGCAAATAATGTCCATAACACGCGGCAAAGTTAAAGATTATTTATCAAATATCAAAGAAAAAGGCGGAAAAATGCTACTTTTTAAGCTGATAAGTGAATGTTGCCATTGCGTAGCGTGGCATCTGCTTGCTCCAAGAAGAATATTCCATGCCGGAACCTACTGTTGAGTTGTAGCCCTTGTTCTGGTTGAAGAGGTCATGAACCTCGAGCTTGATTTCGCAACTATTTTTCTTGCCGAACTTTTTTGCGAGAGAGATGTTTGTGATGTTTTGGTTGATGCGAGAGTTGTCGCGGGCATCAGCAAGGTTTTGCCATTCGTCTTCCACCTGAGCAACAAAGCCTGGAAGGAACTCCCACTTGAGGGAAGCGTCAATTTCGTGCTGTATCTGCGAAGCATTGCGTGAAGACTCGATGTCAGACCATGTCTTGAAGTAAGGCATAGTGTACCAAATAGCGAAGTCAATCTTCTCCATTGTGCTTGTGAGAGCTATATTAGGAGTGATAGAGAACACCTGGTGAGTGCCATCGAGCTTGCGGAGATTTGCTGAGCCGTCAGAGTTCTTGCCAAGGTAGTAAGTCATCTCCTGCGGAGAAGAACTGTAGGTTGCGTTGAGACCGATGCTGTAGTTGCAAGAGATAGCCTTGATAGGAGCGCTGTACATCATATATGTCATGAAGTTGTTTGTGCCACCGTTGTTGATTCTTGTGCTTACACTACCAGAAACAGGTACTGAGAATCCGTCGAAGCGTGGGTCGCTGCCATAGCCTGGGAGATCAGAAAGGAGAACAGATTCCTTAGAAAGGTTGTTGATGCTTGATGTTCCGATGCCATTGGCTGTGTGTGTAGCGTTGAACATCACGAAGATGTTTGTACCCTTCATTGGATTTGAAGTAGAGAAGTTCACGTTGAAGCGGTGGCTCTGGCTGCTCTCCAAGTTTGGATTTCCCACGAAGAAGCTGTAAGGATTTGAGGTGAAGAGCTTTGTGTAGAGATCGCCGAGGTTAGGAGTGCTCTGATCCATAGAGTAGCTTGCGCGGATGAATGATGTCATCTTGCGCCAGTTGAGCTGGATGGAAGGTTTTAACCATGAGTAAGAGCGAGTGATTGATTCCGAAGGATCTGCGCCGAGGGAAGTTTCCCAGTAGTCGAATGTGCGAGAGCTGTAGTCACGCTTGTAGTTGTAAGAGAGAGAAGGGATGAGCGTGAAGTCGCCGAAACGCCAGTTGTAGTTGGCGTAAGCGCTGTAAGTAGGGTTGTGGGAACTGCCTGAGAAGAAGTTGTAGGCGTCAGGTTTGCCCGAAGCGAACGCTTCGGTAACGGGGACAGGGCTAGGTGCGCGGTCACTGCTGAAGGTGTTGTAGGTGGCACCGTTGTAGTAGTTGTTGTAGTCGTGGTTCTGATAGTAGTTTGTATTTACACCAACTTCAAGAAGGTGCTTCTCTGCGAGAGGCTCTGTGAAGGAAACGCTTGCGCCGAGATTGCTTGCGTTAGAGTGGTTCTTGTTGCCATTGCTGCTTACGATGCTGTTCACTTCGCGCTCGTCGATGCTTGTAGCCGAACGGTTTGTTACGCCACCGCTGACCTCCGCACTTAGCGAACGTCCCTGCTTGCTTGGGAAGCGGTGAGTGAAACGGAGAGAGGCTGAAGCGGAGAACTCCTCTGAATCGCCAGTGGAATGAGTCTTCTCAATGGTGCGAATATCGCCTAAGAGAGCTGGATCAAGGTTGAGTGAGTCAAGGTCATGGAGCCATGAACGAGAGAGAGAGTTGCTCTCTGTGTCGCGCTTGAGGTAAGTGAGCTTTGGAATGAAGAGCAGGGTGTTGTTCTTGTCAATGTCGTAGGTGATGCGAGAGTTGAAGATGTGCTTGTTGTTATGGATGAGACCAGTGCTCTTGCCAATGCTTGCAAGCTGCATATCTGTGCGGTTAATCTCAGTTGAATCGGCTGATTCGTGGCGGGTGATGTTTGTGAAGTAGCTTGAAGAGACCTTCAATTTGCCACCAAGATACTCATCGTTGAAGTTGAGTCCGAAGGCATTTGCGCGGGCAACACCGTTCTCGTGAACAGCTACGCCGTAAGAGTCGTTAGCCTTTGCGTCATTGAGATCGCCGAAGTCGAAGAATGTCTGGTCAACATTGTTGGTAAGACCGAGAAGAGAGATGCGACGATTGTTTGAGAAGATATTAAGATTGAAACCACCTTTGTAGAGACCGCCATCGCCAAGGCTACCGAGAAGAGGATTGCTTGAGCCGAAAGCGAGACCGCCACCGCCATAGATCTTACCGAAAACGCCATTGCGCTTGTAAGCCTTTGTGTTGAGGTTCATTGCCTTCATGCGTGAACCGTCGTCAAAGCCGGTCTGCTCAGCCTTGTCGCTCTTGCGGTCGTAAACCTGAACATCCTTCACCACTTCCGCAGGCAGTGTGTTCAGCGCAAGCTGTGGGTCGTATTCAAAGAACTCCTTGCCATCTACGGTAAGCTTCTGCACCTTCTCGCCCTGAGCCTTCACGCCCTCCTTGTCAACGCTGATGCCCGGCATCTTGTTTACGAGTTCGGCTGCCGAAGCACCGTCCATAACCTTGAATGCGTCTGCGCTATAGACGAGAGTGTCGCCCTTTACTGTTGCACGGTTAGCAAGACCAGTTACGGTAACTTCTTTGAGCACTGTGGCATCTTCCTTGAGTTTCGCTGTAGAGAGCTTTGTTCTTGGGTGCATCCACTGCTGACTGAGAGTCTTTGACTTATAGCCGATGCAGGAATATTCTATTTCGTAACGTCCGAACTGTTCGAACTTGAGCGTGAATGAACCTACTGAGTCAGCAACGGCGAATGTTCCGTTACCGCCGTCGGAAGAGGTGGCCTTGATGATTGCACCCATGAGACCTTCGCCGGTCTTTGAATCTACTACCTTGCCAGAGATTTCAAATGCCTGTTGCTGTGGAAATTGGGCAAAGACAGTAAGGGTTAAAATGGAAATGAGGAAAGTGGTAAATAGTCTTTTCATATCTTTTGTTTGATTTGTGATTTTTACATTATGGAAGGTTGTTAATCTTGGCGATACTCGAGAATATCGCCAGGCTGGCAGTCTAGAGCCTTGCAGATGGACTCAAGAGTGGTGAAGCGGATGGCTTTTGCCTTTCCCGTCTTCAGAACGGAGAGATTTGCAGCGGTGATGCCTATGCGCTCAGCAAGTTCGCCCGACTGCATCTTGCGCTTTGCCAGCATCACATCTACATTAACTATTATTGCCATGATTTCTACTGTTTCAGGGTTATTGACTGTGTGATGTTAGATTGTGAGGTCTTGCTCCTCCTTCATCCTACGAGCAATGGCGAAGATTTGCGCAATGAGCAATAGACCGACACCGCCGATAGCGAAGAATGTGATCATCGGATCAGAATAATTCGAGAGGCTATAGTTCTCAAATTCATAGAGTTCTGCGAGTTTTCCTGCTTGATAATATGAGTAAATATGTCTTAGTAAGTACTCTGCAATCAGCAGACAGCCGCAAATACTCAGTCTGTTTTCAAGACTACGTGTAAAGATTTTCCCTCTGTTTACGGAAATTATGATGCTTATGAACAACAATGTGAAAACCATCATTATTAAACCGAGTGAGAGACCGCGGAGCATTGCATAGAAACCGTCGTTTGAATCTGAGTTCTTTACAACAGAAGAATGAACTTGTGCACTAAAGATCTGCATAGGTTCTATCTTGTCTGATTTCTTGTTGTAGATGCTGTCGGCGAACCAGTGGTCGGCATCTTTAGGCCAAAGCTGTATCATTTCTGTAGGACCACTCAGGTTGAGTGATTTCATTCTTTCGAAAAAATCCTTCTCGGTTTTTCCTTCGCCATACATGTTAGAAGTTGATGACATTATTATTGGACTAGTCATTCCCCAGACGGAAAGTAGCACGATAATGATGCATAGAATGTTGAATTTTACCTTCATTACATTACTTTGTTTTATTGTTAAACGATAAATTTTTCTGGTGCAAAGGTAAAACTTTTTATGTTACTGCCAAATAAAAACGGAAGAAAATTACCGAAAAACGATAAATCTCTTCCGTTTTAAGTATATTTTTAACCGTTATTAACGATTATTAACGTTTACTTCAACCATTTATCTAGCCATTCGAAGAATGTGCGCTGCCAGAGGATGCCGTTCTGTGGTTTGAGCACCCAGTGGTTCTCGTCTGGATAAAGGAGAAGCTGGGCAGGGATGCCACGGAGGCGTGCGGCGTTGAATGCGCCGAAGCCTTGGTTTGCATTTATGCGGTAGTCTTTCTCGCCGTGGATGCAGAGGATAGGAGTGTCCCACTTGTCAACGAACTTATGAGGTGAGTTCTCGTAAGTCTTCTTAGCGCGCTCTGTCTGGTCTTTGTTCCAGTAAGCATCGTCGTACTCCCAGTTAGAGAACCATGCTTCCTCAGTGTCTGTGTACATTGACTCAAGATTGAAGGCACCGTCGTGAGCGATGAATGCCTTGAAGCGCTTTTCGTGATGTCCGGCGAGGTAATAAACAGAGAAACCACCGAAGCTTGCTCCGACGCAGCCGAGCTTGTCCTTGTCAACGTAAGGAAGCTTCTCGCAAGCATCGTCAATGGCAGTGAGATAATCCTTCATGCAGCCGCCAGTCCAGTCGCCAGAAACTGCCTCCAGCCATTCCTGACCGAAACCAGGAAGTCCGCGACGGTTAGGGGCAATGACAACATAGCCGTGAGCCGCCATGATCTGGAAGTTCCAACGGTAGCTCCAGAACTGCGAAACAGGGCTCTGCGGACCGCCTTCGCAGAAGAGTAGGGTAGGGTACTTCTTGTTTGCATCGAAGTTTGGAGGAAGGATTACCCAATAGAGCATATCCTTGCCGTCGAAAGTCTTGCACCAGCGCTCTTCAACCTTACCGAAAGAGAGCTGCTTGTAGATGTGGTCGTTCTCGGTTGTTATCTGCGTGTGCTGTTCTGCTGTCTGAGTGTCAAGGCTTGGGTTGACGAGGTAAAGCTCGGCAGCCTTGCTCATAGAGTGGCGTTCTGCGAGAATCTGTTGTGCTGCGCTCTTGTTGCGCTTAGACTTCTTGGCACTTCTTGCGCTCTTTGAATTGCCTGTAGCCCCATTTGTAAAGAATACTTGAAGCGAACCGAAGTCATGCTGGCCATCAGTAATCTTGCGAACTTCGCCCTGAAGGCTAGTGCTGTAGATCTGTGTTGTGCCGTGCCAAACAGCTGTGAAATAAAGTTCACGACCTGTTGGCGACCAAACGAAAGCATCAACATTAGTATCAAGAGACACTGTGACGTATGTCTTTGTGCCCTTCTGAACATCGTAAACGCAGAGGCGGTTGCGGTCAGCTTCATAGCCATTGCGCGACATGCTCTGCCAAGCGATGAACTTTCCGTCTGGAGAATACTGCGGATTCATGTCATAGCCCGGATTGTTCTTGAGGTTTTCTTCAGAGTTCACTGGATTGTTTGTCATAGACTTTGACGGGTCAATCTCAGGCTCCTTGTAGTCGGCTGGCTTGCAGATGTTCGTAGTCTCGCCAGTTTCTATATTATATAAATATATGTCTGTGTCGGTAGAAGTGGCATATTCCACACCAGTCTTCTTGCGAGAAGTGTATGCGATTGTCTTGCCGTCTTTGCTCCAGTCAATCTGCTCGATACCGCCAAAAGGCTTTACCGGACATTCGTATGGTTCATCTTCAAGAAGGTCCTTGAGGCGAAGTAGGTCGTTGTTTACTACATCTGCCACGAAAGGATGTGGTATAGTCTCTACATATTCGTCCCAATGGCGGTAGTTCATATCGTTGATAACCAAACCTGTTGACTTTGGGAGATCAAGCGGACGTTGCTGAATGCTGGCGTATGAAGGAATCTGCTTGATGATGACAATCTTCTTGCCGTCTGGTGAGAACTTGAAGCCCTCAATGCCTTCGCATTCTACAGAAAGCTGCTTGCGGTCAGTGCCGTCAAGATTCATGGTCCAAATCTGTCCGCCCGTGAGGAATGCTATGCGATTGCCGCCTTCTATCCATGCAGCATCGCTCTCACTCTGCTTTGAAGTAGTGAGCTGCTTCTTGTCGCTTCCGTCGATGTTTGAGATGTAGAGAACGCTGTGGCTCTTGTTCTGCTTTACGCTGTAGTAGCTTACCTGATAGACAATCTTCGTTCCGTCAGGCGAAACCTGATAGGCTCCGATGCGCCCCATAGCCCAGAGAGCCTCCGGAGTCATGAGCTCAGAGTCGAACTTCTCCGTGTTCTTTCCAATGAATTCTGATGAGGACTGTGCTGACATCGGACTTGATAGTGTTAATAGTGATATTGATACTAAAAGAGTTTTTTTTATTGGATTCATATATTTTGGATATTTAATCGTGTATTTTGAGTTTTACAGACTTCAGGCGGTCTTTCAATGAGAATCTGAAGATGCCGGCAGACTTCTTGTATCTGTTTTCCGAGTCGCTAATCATGATGAGAGAGCATTCTCCGTTTTCGTCTCTTTGCGTTACCGTCATGCCTTCATAGTTAGCCCAGGATTTCAGTGGTGTGGAAAACTCCAGAACCTTCGTCTTCTTCGCATAGTCGCCGTCCTTGAGGTCAGCTGTATTTATCAGATAAACCTTATTTATCACCTTCGACTTCAGTGCTGCAGGAATGCTTGTCCATGCCCTTGCCTCCCTTTCGAGAACCAGAAGATGATTGTCCCCCACAGCAGCTATTGCGCTTACTCCGAAGGCAAACCTTGGCGTTTTCTTCGTTGATATAGGATTGTCCGTTTTATACCTTATCCATCTTGTCTGCTTCAAACTGTCGTCAAAGGCGAAGAGTCGGATGATGGAAGGTTCTCCGTTAGTGTCGGTCGTGGCTTCTCCGTCGAGGCTCAGAGTGCTTTCCGTTGCAGTCCAAAGTAAGCCGCTTTCACGGTCGTAGCAGAGAGCCTCCAAACTTCTGTTGAAGGTCATGGCGCTACAGATGCTGTCGGGCAAGGTTATTTCTCTGCCGGAAAGCGTGCCGTCAAAGTTTATTTCGCGAATCCTATGGTCGGTTTCCTGACTGACGAAGAGTGTTCTCCGCTTTGGATTATAGGCTATTCCCTCGTAGTCCATCTCGCCGTCAGTCTCTCCGAAGAATCCTTTGCTCTGCACATTGGATATTTTGCCTTTGGCATTTAGCTCAATGTCCATGAGATAGAAGCCGCATTTCTTTGAACCATTGTCCACCAGAGCGTAAGTACTGCCTTCAATATGCGTAATTCCGCTATATTGGGCAACTGGAATGCGCTTGGCTTTATAGGCCGAGCTTTCCTTTACCACCTCAATGGCAAACTGTGCGCTAATCGGCTGCGTGGCTATAGCAGAGGCGATTGTTAGGATATGGCGGAGATAGCGAGTCATGCCTTATTCTTCAGCAAACATCGGATCCCAGCAAGGAAGCATTGTTGGCTTCTGCTGAGCTGCCTTGAGAACTTTCTCAGTGAGGTATTTCTTGTCAACAACGAGTCGGAACATGTAGTTGTCAAACCATTCGTCTGTCATGATGATATGCCCCTTATGTCCTGATGTTGCTCCCCAGCTGTTTTCCACTTCCCATTTTACCGGTTTGCCGTCAGCGTCAAGGTCAACCGCCTTGAGAGTCATGGCGTGAGTGGAACCAGAGTCGAATGAACTTACGCGCTGCGCCTTGTTCATGCCGAACTTTACTCCGAAAATCTCGTCGTAGTTGTAGTTGTCAAGATCTGCGATACCAGTCTTGCGGTCAAGGAATTTGCTGACATCGCATGAGAAGTACATCATTGTGCTGTCCTTGATACTCTTGATGGCAGCCTCCTTGATATCTTCTATCGGGAGGTTTAGGTAGAGCCAGTTGTGGCCGTCGTAAGTATGGCGGTCGTACTCAATCTCGTATGTCTTCCAATACTCGCGAGTAGGGTCGTTCATCAGCATTACATAATCGTTCTGGAGGTCAAGGTTGATGAATTTCTGGTAGAACGACTGCGGAGTGTATTTCTTAGGTTCGCTCTTGTACTTGCCGTTTCTGTCCTTAGGTGCCCAAGTAAACTCCTTGACAGGTTCGCCGAGAGTGAGCACGAGCATACGATATATTTCTGCAAGGAAAGTTTCCTTCTGCTTTTGTAGAGTGGCAGGCTTTGCCTTTGCGTCAGCGCGAAGGGCAAGAGCGTCCTCGCGGAGCTTGCGCTTCAAGTAAGGAGTGAATGTGCTTGTGTGGTTGCTGCCGTAGGTCTCTGGCATAACGCCCGCAGGAACAATGCCGTATTTCGTTACGAGGTCTGCAACGCCAGTGAATGTACCGCCGTCGGAAAGCGGATTTTGGAACAACCACATCACCGTGCGATCGTCTTGAGGCTTCTGGCGAGTGTCAATTATCGCCTGAAGGAAGAGGTTTGCCTTTTCCAACTGGTCGTAGAAGAATAGATAGTTCTGAGAGAACTCCATGCCTTCAAGTTTCTGTTCGTTTATCATCTTTGCACGGAGCACGTTGAGACCTGTGAACAGCCAGCAACGACCTGACGACTGCTGGTCGGTAATGCCTTTTGACGGTACACTGTTGCTGAAGTAAACATCTTTCTCCGTCTGGTTGTCTTGGTTGAGTGCTATCGAAGCTACGCTGTTTGCTGCGAGTGCGTTCTTGATGGCTTTTGTTGCGCCTGTTACGTTTGTTTCTTTCTTGAAGTTAGAGAGCATTTCCTGCGTGATGCTCTGAGCCGACATTCCGAGAGAAGCTGCAAGGAATGATGAAAGTAAGATAGTCTTTTTCATTATGATTGTCTTTTGGGGGCATTTGCCAAATTTGGCAAATGGGGGGATTTTATTTTACGGCACGCTTTATGGCTTCTGCAACAACCGTTGCTGCAAGTTCGCCAGTTGCGTCGATGTCTGCGTTAATGTTTCCTGCAGAAACGGCGTAGATGCTGTCGCCGTCGGCAGAGGTGTGAACTGGTCGGATGGCGCGAGCATAGCCGTTGTGAGCCATGGATGCTATCTTTCCGAGTTCCATCTTGTTGAATTTGCCGTTGGTAAGCACTACGGCGAGCGTAGTGTTGCCCACGAATTTGTTGTCTATGCGCTCTACTCTGTTATAGAGCACTTCCTGACTATCGATAAACTCGCCAGTCTCATTGCGAAGACCAGCTATCTTCTCGTTCGTCTTCCAGTCGTAGATGTCACCGAGAGCGTTTACGGCAACCACTGCACCGACCTTCAACTCGCCTACTTGCACCGCGTAGCTGCCAATACCGCTTGGCATAGAGCCTTCCATGCCGAGAAGTTTTCCAACTGTGGCACCTGTGCCAGCACCGTGCTGACCGTCCTGATAGTTGCCCATGTTAAGGCAAGCCTCACGTCCCATCTGTTTTGTCGGTCGCGCCTTGCAATCACCCACGGTAAGGTCAAAGAGGTCTGACTGGCAGACGAGTGGCACTCTTGTCACACCCACGTCAAAACCGATGCCTTGTTCTTCAAGATATTCCATGACGCCAGTTGCGGCATCGAGTCCGAAAGCACTTCCTCCAGCTATCACGATGGCATGGACAACCTGCGCTGAGGACATCGGGTAGAGTAGTTGAATCTCGCGCGAAGCCGGTCCGCCGCCGCGCACGTCGATGCCTGCTGGCATTCCGTCCTTGCCCAAGAGGAAGACTGTGACGCCTGTCTTTCCTTTCTGATCGTCAGCCTGTCCTATGGAGACGTTTTGGAAGTCAGTAATTTTTATTTCTTTCATTCGAAAATATTTGTTTGCGAGACTATCTAAAAACAGCCTCATTGTTAGTAATTCGTGAGTTATGACAAAAGAAAGAATAGCGGACTTCGGAGTGAGGTTCGCGGCTATGGTCATTAGGTATTCTATGGTTTTAA
>JAZLKJ010000183.1:0-18055 GCA_045597565.1 Prevotella sp.
GTGACTAGCATCGTATTCTCATGGCGCACACCGTGGCTCCCTTCAATATAGATGCCAGGCTCATCTGTGATGACCATGCCTGGGAGAAGCGGCTGTGGTTTCCACTGCATACGAATCTGGTGGAGCTGGACGCACTCATGACAGGCGAGGAAGGAGCCTACGCCATGGCCGGTGCCGTGAAGATAGTTCATGCCGTAACGCCACATGGCATCGCGGGCAAGAGCGTCAAGATTCGTGCCATTAATGCCCTTTGGAAAAACAGCAGAGCCAAGACGAATCCACCCTTTCAGGACAAGGGTGTAGTCGCGGCGCATAGCGTCGGTAAGCGGTCCCAGTGGTATGGTGCGCGTGATGTCGGTAGTGCCATCAAGATACTGACCACCGGAATCGACTAGCAGGAGTCCTTCGGGCTTCACTGGAATATCCGACTCAGGTGTCGGCTCGTAATGGACGATTGCGCCATGCTCTGCGTATGCCATAATAGTCTCAAAGCTCAAACCCATAAAGTGCTCCTGTTCAGCACGGAATGCCTCCAACTTAGCAGAGAGGGAAAGTTCCGTCTGACCTCCACGAGGAACATTATCTAACACCCACTTCATCCACTTTACCATAGCAACTCCATCCTTCTCCATGGCAGAACGATAACCACGAATCTCGGTATCGTTCTTGCGTACCATAAGTTGCGCCACAGGACTTTCCTTCCTAACTGGTGCCTTCAGGAACGACCAAATAGCAAAGTTAGTTGCCGAAGGATTGGCGAATATCCTACAGTTGCAAGCTGAAAGATCTTCGGCTACAGATTGGTAGGGCTTTATGCCGACACCTTCTTTCCTGAGATAACCCTCTACTTCCGGAGTTATTTTCACATTATTTATATATAAGGTGGCTACGTCGGGAGTAATGAACAGATAGCTCACAAAGACAGGATTGTACTCAATATCATCGCAGCGCAGGTTGAGCGTCCATGCTATCTCGTCTAACATGGAAACAATCAGGGCGCAACTACCAAGGGATTCACGAATGCGCGAAATCTTGCTTGCAGCAGACTCTCCAGAAAACTCCATGCCACGAATGAACACCTTGCCTTCAGGAATTTCCGGACGGTCTGTCCATATCTCGTCGTAAGGGTCAATGTCTGTACGGAGTAATAGACCGTATTCTGCCAAATCATTCCTAAGTTGTTCTACAGATTCCACAGTATTCACCCAACCATCAACAGCAACAACTGAGCCTACTGGCAGCTGTTCGCCAAGCCACTGCGCCTGAGTAGGAGTTCCTTCTATACCTTCCTTCATCAGTTCAAAACCGGTATGGGCGAGTTGTTCGGCAGCCGCGATGAAATAGCGCGAGTCGGTCCATAGGGCTGCCTTTTCAAGAGTGACTACGGCTATGCCAGCCGAGCCGTTGAAGCCGCTTATCCATTCGCGTGATTTCCAACGGTTGGGGATGTATTCACCAGAGTGTGGGTCGGTACTTGGGGTGATGAAGGCACTGATGCCTTCGCGGCGCATAAGAGTGCGGAGAGAGGTGGTTTTCATAGGAGCTTTATTTGGTTAGGAAATCGAGGTAAGTGCGGATGGCTTTGTCACAAACGAGACAGAAGAGGGCTTGCGCACTGCCACTTTTCTCGGTTTCATTGTTAATAATTAGGAAGTCATCGTGGAATAACGCTGCAAAGTTAAACATTTTTCCTTATTTTCGTGAAAAATATTCTCTTTTATTACAAAAAAAGTCTTAACTTTGCAGCAGATTTACAACTTAATAAACCTATTATATAAGGTCGCAAGGTTATATGGACCTCAAAACCTTAAAACCTTAAAACCTCTATCATTATGAAAAAGTATTTAGCAGAAATGGTGGGCACTATGGTGCTCGTGCTTATGGGCTGCGGTACAGCGGTCTCATTGAATTGTGGTTCTGACGTAGCTTCTGTAGTTGGTACAGCAATGGCTTTTGGTCTTGCAGTGGTTTCAATGGCTTACACCATCGGTGGCATCTCTGGTTGCCACATCAACCCAGCTATCACGCTCGGCTGTCTTCTCTCAGGTCGCATCAACGCAAAGGATGCCGGCATGTACATGATTTTCCAGACTATCGGTGCGTTCATCGGCTCGGCTATTCTCTATCTTTTGGTTCAGCAGGTGGGCGCAGAAGGTACAACAACAGGTGCAAACGCTTGTGCTAACGGCCCTGTAGCTGCATTGATCTGCGAGATTGTACTGACTTTCGTTTTCGTTCTCGTTGTTCTCGGCACTACTGACGAGAAGAAGGGCACTGGCAACCTTGCCGGCTTGGCTATCGGACTCTCTCTTATTCTCGTTCACCTTGTAGGCATTCACTACACAGGCACTTCCGTAAACCCTGCACGTTCTATTGCTCCTGCAATCTTTGAAGGCGGTGAGGCTCTCGCTCAGCTCTGGGCATTCATAGTTGGTCCATTCATCGGTGCAGCAGCTGCAGCCGGAGTATGGAAGGTGATTGGTTCTTCTGAGGCAGAGTAAATAAATTAACGGATAGAAAATAAATGTAGGGCGAGGATTTCCGAGCCGTTCAGCGCAATAATAAACTGAACCGCGGCTCGGAAATCCTCGCCCTACACTTGTTCCCCCCCCAAAAAACTCAATGGAGTAAAAAAATCTTTTGGGGAATAGGAAGCCTCTATGAGGCTCTCCTGCGGCGGTTCTTGAGACGAACTGTCTTGGAAGTTTTACCGACAGAATCGGCTTTATGCCTAACTGAATCTGTTTTCTGCTTTGCAGCAGGGATTTTCTGAACTGTTGGGGCTGGCATCTTCTGCAGCGAACCTACGCGGGCTTTCTGCTCGGCTTCGGAGAGAAGACTGTAAGAAAGCGAAGCTGGAATAACGCGATAGTTGCCAGTAGGATTGAGGACAGGGAAAGAGCAATAAGTCTTTTCCTCATCGACGGCGAGAAGCGTTGTCGTGCTCTTGCCTTCAGTAGTAATCTTCTGGAACTTCAGGGTAACGGTAAGACCTATCTTATTGTCAGCTGTCTGCATGTTTGAGATATAATTGCCGAGCGAATATACCACGTAATGCTTCTTGCCGTCCTTACCCTGAAGATAGACAGACGGCTGAATAACATGAGGATGTCCGCCTATAACGTGGTCAACGCCTTGGTCAACAAGCCATTGTGCAAGTTCACGCTGCTCGGCATTCTCCTTCATCACATTCTCCACACCCCAATGGAGCGATGCAATGATGACATCGGCGTTCATGGTCTTAGCCTTCTTGATGTCCTTAGCCATCATTTCCTTGTCAATAACATTCACGATGTTTCCCTTTGGAACGGGAATGCCGTTTGTGCCGTAAGTGTATGTGAGCAGACAGATCTTTATGCCGTCGGCATCGAGGATGAGCGGATAGCGCTTGCTGCGAGAGAGGGAGTCGGAGTAGGTGCCGCATGACGGAATCTTCGCCTTACTGAGCATCTCCAAAGTACGCTCAATGCCTTTCTGTCCGCGGTCGCAGCAGTGGTTGTTGGCTGTGGTAAGTGCATCGAAGCCGGCGTCCTGAATAGCCAAGAGATACTCGTCGGGAGCCGAGAACTGCGGATAGCCGGAATAAGGTTCACCACCAAGCGTAACCTCAAGGTTTCCGATGGCGAGAGTAGCTGCACTGATCTTGGACTTCACAAATTCAAAGCAGGCATCGTAGTTATAAGTTTTGCCATCGCCACAAGCTAATGCCCTTTTTATCTGCGGACCATGCTGCATGAGATCGCCCACGAAGAGAACGGTAGAAGTTACTGTGTCGGAAGTGATTTCGGGAGTGTCCTCAACAACTTCTGTCAAAGGAGCGATGATATTCTTTACGGCAGAAACGTCGTTGCAGCCAGCCAGAAAAAAAACGGCAAGAATGAAGACTGAGAGTTTTTTCATATCGTTATTTTATTAATTATTGCACGAAGCACGTACCAAACGTGCATGGCGATAGTTGTAAGCAGACCGTAATGGCAGCGCATCACATGGAAGCGTTCTATTAGTGAAGCGCGATGGTTAGCCGTGGTCTGTCCTTCACGCTGATAATGTGCGACAACACGATGAGTGTTTACGAGAGCGAGATTGCGTTTCTCTGCTTCTTTCATTATGCGAATGCACCAATCGACATCGGCTGAGTGGCGATACTGCAGGTCGTAAGGAAAGAGCTTGGCAATGTCCGTGCGAACATAGAAAGCCTGGTGGCAGACGAGCATGCCTTGCTTGAAGGAATACCAAGAAAGACGCTCTGGAGCAGAGTGGTTGCGCTTACCGATGATGTTACCCTGATTGTCTGTCCAAAGGGTATCGCCATAGACAACGGCTGGGAGAGAGTCAGAAGCAGATGCTTCAGACACGGGAGCTGAAGCAAGGACTGACTGACTGATACTTTCCGCAACATGCTGAAGTGTTTCTGAATCGGCAAAACTATCTCCCGCATTCATATACAGTATATAATCACCCGTAGCCCGTTTCAAGCCTTTGTTCATTGCATCGTAAAGTCCGCGGTCTGGTTCCGAGGAAATGACCACACGATATCCAGCGCCTTTCTCTGCCTTTGCCTTGTCAGCGTAAGCCTGCGCTATGGCAACGGTATTGTCCTTTGAAGCGCCGTCAACAATGAGATGCTCAATATCAAGGTAAGTCTGCGAAAGAACGCTGTCAAGCGTGCGCTGAAGGCATGCAGCAGCATTAAAGGTTATAGTGACGATGGTGAAAGTCATTGGAGATGCGTTTTATTTGTAAGACTTAAAGAATCTTGCAAAGCATAATCCTACCAAGCTTATTATTGACGAGTTTACCAAAGCATCTATACATGAGAGAGCAATTTGTCTCTGCTACAGGGAAGAGATTCTCTTCACGCAGACGAGCTATGCGGTTCTCTAGTTCAGAGCGGTCATGAGTTTCCTTTACTATAGTATAAAGGTAATTCAGGGTAAGCTGTGACACACGTCGTTGGAGAGCCTGGCGGTTTGTATGACTCTGCGAAGAAGCGACATTATGAAGCTGGAAGATAGTCTTCTCCATATCATTGAGTTGCTTCTCTATACTCTCCTCGGTCGGCACTAGAATCTCTGTAGCATCTTTCTTACGAGAGAAGTAAGCCTGGGAATCTGTATAGAACAAGCGCTCTGCACGCAAGATCAACTGCGGTGTAAAAGCCTCGTCGTCCTTATGCAACGACTTCTCAAAGCGCAAATTGAGCAGGATCTTCTTCTTGAAAAGATATGCCCACGCCTTGGCATTTACATTATTGTTCTTCAGCCAGAGACTACCATCAATAGGTCCTTCAGTCTTTGACTTAGTAACCTCCATGACATAACCTTCCTTGTCTGTGTATTCAAACAGCACGATATCAGGATCGTCGAAACGCGCAATGTCGAGACAATGCTCATAAACGGAAGGTATGAGATAGTCGTTGGCATCGATAAACTGTATGTACTGACCGGAAGCGAGCAGCAATCCCATGTTTCGTGCCGAGGATAGTCCGCTATTACGCTGACGCAAATAGATGATATCATCCTTGATGCCAGGCATTTCAAAGAGGATGTCCTCCGCAGATCCGTCATCAACAACAATAATCTCCCTCTCCTTTTCAGGGAGAGAGAGTTGCATGACACTGTCAACAGCCGCAAGTAACATCTCAGGCGACTCGTTGTAGTAGGTTATTATAAAAGAGACTAACATTTAGTAATTCTTGAATTTCGGATTACCACTTTCCTTCACGGCAATACACTCCATTTCGATAAGCCACTGCGGGCGGCAGACAGGAGCAAGCGTATAGGCTATCGGTGCCCAATGGTAATGCTTACCGACTATTTCCTTCGCAACATTGTAGTCAGCCAAGTCGCGCAAATAGACTATCACCTGCATAACATCTTCAGGACCAGAGCCTGCCTCGGCAAGTAGCGTATCAACATTCTCGCACATGCGCTCTGCTTGCTTTAGGATATTGCCCACATGGACCACTTCGCCCTTGTTGTTTATACTTGCCGTTCCACTGATGTAGATATGCTTGCGGTCGCCGAACTCAATGCTCGTTCCGCGCTCGAAAGTAACGCCATACTCGTAAGTAGGATTAAGATGAGTTGGCGCATAGAGATATTTTATCTGCTCCTTCTCAAAACCCTCCAAGGCATAACAGCCCAACTGAACCAAAGCCTTTGTCTCGGCAGGAGAGCCACCGATGCCGGTACTTGCAATATAATGCGTATCGGAAGTAAGCCCCTGTTCGGTGAAGTTGTCGCGACGTGCAACGACAAGTCCAGCATAGTTAGTATCAACATCACGAACGAAGAACCATGTTCGCTGGCAATGGTCGGCAATGTTCAGATTGCGTTCAGCCAAGACTGCCTCATAAGCCTTGAGCAATTCTGTTGTCTGGTAGTCGGAACCATCTTGTGGCACGCACATTCCCATGTTCCACAAATGCTGATAGCCATTGTGCTCCATGACCGTCGTACTGCCGACAATAGCATTCTTTTCCTTTACATTATATATACTATCACACCTTACGAAATATACCCACAGAACGACTTTATTGCCGTCAAGAGGCGGCTGCTGTATGACTGACACCGCACAATCAGGTTCTTCAGGAATGTATTCTGTCTGATTGGTGGCATCGGTCATGAAATAACGCATGAAGACAGGCTTCACATCCCATTCCTTTGCCACATAATCTACACCCTTGCGCAGTCTGACCATCTGCGCAGAAAGGTCTTCTCCGCATGGTTCTGCGTAGAGCATGGAGTGTAGTTCAGCTATTTCACTGTCCAGAAAACGCGATGTTGCATGAACATGTATGTCACTATAAGTAACGTTATCTTCTCTTTTCATGAATGAATTGGTTCCTGTGAGGGAATGCTAAGATCTCCCCTATATATGTCGTTTCGTCGGCAAAGTTACGGATAATTTCTCTATTTACATAAAAAAACTAACTTTTTTTGTTTTTTAGGCAAAAAATAAAGACTCACGGAGTGACAAATCATCCGCGAGTCCTTATATTTTCATTGACCATTACGGTCAGATCAGCATCTTAATTAAGTTCTGCCTCGATAGCTGAAGCAACCTTGAACTTAACAACCTTCTTCGCTGCAATCTGAATCTTCTCCTTAGTTGCAGGATTGATACCTTCACGTGCAGGGCGCTCGTTTACTGAGAATGTACCGAAACCGAGAAGCTGCATCTTGCCTTCCTTAACGATAGATTCCTTGATACCGTCGAGAGCAGCCTCGAGAGCAGCCTTAGCCTGAGCCTTGGAAATACCAGTAGCTGCTACCTTTTCAATAAGTTCTTGCTTTGTCATAGTTTTATAAGTATTTAGTAGTAATTGATTATTCGCGAGATAACATGATGCAAAAATATGCACTTTTTCGTTTGCAAATGTACACATTTACAACGATTTACGCAAAATAAATCACGAAAAAATCAAGGAAAAGGGCAAAAAAAAGCGTTTACCACCCTATTTTAGGGCTAAAACAGCCTATTTTAGCTAACTTTGCAGCGTATTTACAAGCAAAAAGTCTAAAAGTTTAAAAAAACTAAAATGTAACTGAATATGCGCTCTATACCTACTATAACCCGCTGTCTGCTTATCCTCAACGTAGTAGCTTTCCTCATTGCAAAATTTATTTTTGGGGAGATCTATCTTCTGGGAACTCCTATGCTGAAGCTTAATTACGACCTTGGACTTCATTACTTTACAAGCCCAGATTTCCATGTTTACCAAATACTGACCTACATGTTCATGCATGGCGGTTGGGAGCATCTTTTCTTCAACATGTTTGCGCTGTGGATGTTCGGTTGCGCTGTAGAAAAGGCATGGGGTGAGAAGCGCTTCCTTATATACTATATAGTGTGCGGTATCGGCGCAGGACTCATTCAAGAGCTTGCCCAATTCTTCGTTTACGGTACGAGCCCGGCATTGGGTCTTACGGTTGGTGCTTCGGGAGCAATCTACGGCATATTGCTCGGTTTCGGCATGACATGGCCAGAAAACAAGATTATCATCTTCCCAATTCCCATCCCAATCAAGGCAAAATGGTTTGTCTGCATATACGCAGCCATTGAACTGTTTTCTGCTCTTGCCACAAGCGGTGATGGAGTGGCCCACATAGCTCACCTCGGCGGTATGATATTTGGCTACTTACTGATACGTCATTGGCAAGGTGGCGGACAGTTTGGTATGAAACTGCAAATGCCTGATTTCCTGAAGAAAAAGGACAAGAACCTGGCTCATGATGAGCGCAATAAGGACTGGACTTACAACCGCGAGCAGATGACTCGCGAAGAGATGATAGACAAGATTCTGGACAAGGTGCGCCGCAACGGCTATGAGAGCCTGACTGCAGAGGAAAAGCGTATTCTTTTTGAGAAATGAGTCCATGCTAAAGAAACTAATTTACTACCCCTTACTCTTTGTAAATCTGCTTATCTGTGCGGGATTCTTGGTTTCTGGCTTCAGCTACAAACTGCAGCCAGCAGACTTTCCTACCCTATCATTGGCAAGCTTTGCTTTTCCCGCTTTTGTCATCGGGGTATTCTTTTTCCTCTTTCTATGGTTGGTCGTCAAGTGGAAATATGCGTTGATTTCACTGATAGCACTTATCATCGGCTATGTTCCAATGCACAAATATGCACCGATAAATCCGCAAATAGACGACACTGAAGGCACACTGGAATTGATAACTTACAACGTACACAATTTCTGGTCCACCCCAGAATATGGCGACTCTTGCACAATCGACCTTATCGTTGACTATCTTGCTGAGAGCAAGGCTGATATAGTCTGTCTGCAAGAAGCTTTACCTGAGGGCGAGACTCTGGAAAAACTACAAAAGCACTACAAGTATATCGAGAGCTTTACAGAGAACGGATCATCGCCTATCGCCTGCCTCAGCAAGACGCCAATCGTACGTATGGAAAAGATTGAATACGAGTCGCATGGCAACCGCAGCGTTTGCTTCTATATAAAATATAAGGGACAAATACTACGCATAATAAACAACCATCTTGAAACAGTTGGTTTGGAACTGGAAGACAAAGCTGAATTCAAATCAATCATTGATGGAGAAATAGAAGACGATGAGTACAAACAAGAGGGCATAAAGCGTATCGCAGGATTCATTTCCAGATCAATGGGCAAAAGGCAATCGCAGGCAGAAAACGTTGCCAACTTCATCGGAGATAACGCAAAAAACACCATTGCACTCGGCGACTTCAACGACACACCACTATCGTACACCCACTACATGATAGACAGAAAACTTACTGACTGTTATGCTGAACGTGGACAAGGTTTAGGATTCTCATACGAGCAGAACGGTATGCACGTAAGAATAGACCACGCTTTTTGTTCGGACGACTTTGAAACCGTAAAATGCTACGTTGATGACGAGGCTGTTTTCTCAGACCACTACCCTCTTAGAATATACCTTGCACGTAGCAATAAAGAGTGACAAAAAGACACAAAGAAATGCCTCTTTTGCCACTCTCACATGCAAAAAAGTACAAATATTATAGAGTTACATTAATCAAGGTTACAAAATATCCTTGATTTTTTTCGTATTTTAACAATTATTTGTATTTTTGCACGCTCTATGTTATGAAAAATAATAACTAAAACTTAAATAAAAATGCAAAACAAAGGACTAGTAACAGTAGTATCTGTATTGCTCACACTTGTTTGTATCTTTTATCTCTCATTCTCTGCCGCAACAAGCTATTATGACGGCAAGGCAGCAGAAATAAAGGATCCAATCGCACAGCAGAACTACAAGGACTCTGTAAAGTATCTCGGAGTCTATTCTTACCATGACTGTCTTGAAACACAGATCGGTCTTGGTCTTGACCTCAAGGGCGGTATGAACGTTATCCTTGAGATTTCGGTACCTGATGTTGTGGAAACTCTTGCAGACCACAAGACAGATGCTGAGTTCGTAACATCAATGAAGGAAGCCAAGAAGAACGAGGAAACAAGTCAGGACGACTTCGTATCTCTCTTCTACGACGCTTGGAAGAAGAATGCCAACGGCAAGAAGCTTTCTGCAATCTTCGCTACTCAGCAGCTTAAGGGTAAGGTTTCTACTCAGAGCACAGACGACCAGGTAATCGCTGTTATCCGCGAGTCTGTACAGGAGGCTATTGACAACTCTTACAACGTTGTACGCCAGCGTATCGACAAGTTCGGTGTTGTTCAGCCTAACATCCAGAAGCTTGAAGGCGAGGACGGTCGCATTATGGTTGAAATGCCAGGTGTCAAGGAGCCAGAGCGTGTACGTAAGCTTCTCCAAGGTTCTGCAAACCTCGAGTTCTGGGAGACTTACACTTCTGACGAAGCTATCCCTTACCTCAACCAGCTTTCTTCTCGTTGGGACAATGGTGCTGAATCTGTAGAGGACACTACAGCTACTGAGGCTAAGGAAGAAGTTGCTCAGGCTGCAGAAGGCGATTCTGCAAAAGCTGATTCTTCAAAGACTGACGCTAAGCTTAACCTCGCTAAGAACGACAACAATAAGGGCGCAGACAAGAACGCTGCTTTCGAAGAGGCTAAGAAGAAGAACCCAATGGTTGCTCTCAGCATGAGCCCAGGCGGACTTTCTGTTGTAGGTCTCGCGAGCGCACGCGATACAGCTATTATTAATAAGGTTATCTACTCAGAGCTCGCAAAGCAGGTACTCCCTTCAGACATGAAGCTCCTCTGGAGTGCTAAGCCAGCCGACTACGTAACTGGTTCAAGCGTATATGAGCTCCACGCTCTTCGTATCACTCAGGCAAACGGACGCGCTCCACTGGAGGGTGATGTTGTAACAAACGCAGAAGACAAGTTCGACCAGATGACAAACAAGCCTACAGTTTCAATGACAATGAACTCTGAGGGTGCACGTCGTTGGGCTGCTCTTACAAAGGCAAACATCGGCAAGGCTATCGCTATCGTTCTTGACGATGCAGTTTACTCTGCTCCTCGCGTAAACGGCGAGATTCCTGGTGGTCAGTCAGAAATCTCTGGTAACTTCACAATCCAGGATACAAAGGACCTCTCAAACACACTTAAGTCTGGTCGTATGCCAGCTCCTGCTCGTATCGTTCAGGAAGAAGTTGTGGGTCCTACACTCGGTGCTCAGTCTATCCAGCAGGGTATCATATCATTCATCGTTGCCTTCGTAGTCCTCATGTTCTACATGGTATTGATGTACGGCTTCAAGCCTGGTATGCTCGCTAACTCAGCACTTCTCGTCAACCTCTTCTTCACTCTCGGTATTCTCTGCTCGTTCCAGGCAGCCCTCACAATGCCAGGTATCGCCGGTATCGTATTGACACTCGGTATGGCTGTGGATGCTAACGTGCTTATCTACGAGCGCATCAAGGAAGAGCTCCGCAATGGCAAGAATGTTAAGGAAGCTGTTCAGCTCGGTTACAACAATGCGTTCTCTGCAATCTTCGACTCTAACGTAACATCACTCATCACAGGTTTCATCCTGTTCTTCATCGGTACAGGTCCTGTAAAGGGCTTCGCTTGGACATACATCATCGGTATTGTCTGCTCATTCTTCACAGCAGTATTCCTCACTCGTATGATCTATGAAAGCCGTCTTGCAAAGGATAAGTGGCTCAACCTCACATTCGTAACAGGCTTCTCTAAGAACTTCATGCAGAACGCTAAGTTCCGCTTCATGGGTATCTATAAGAAGTCATTCACTGTTGCAGCTGTTGCCGCTATAGCATTCATCGTATGCTTCTTCGTGAAGGGTCTTTCTACAAGCATCGACTTCACAGGTGGTCGCAACTATGTTGTAGCATTCGAAAAGGCTGTAGAGCCAGAGCATGTTCGTCCACTCCTCGCAGAGGCTTACCCAGAGGCTTCTACATCTGCCCTCGCTATCGGTACAGACGGCAAGACTATCCGTATCTCTACAAACTACATGATTGAGTCTAACGACCCAACTATCGACGACAAGTGCGAGCAGATTCTCTACAACGCACTCAAGAAGGGTGGTTTCGTTACTCAGGGTAGCATTGACGAATTCAAGAACCCAGACGTTCGCGAAGGTGGTTCTATCATCAGTTCTACAAAGGTTGGTCCATCAATCGCTAAGGACATCACTCACAAGGCGGTCATCTCTGTACTCGTAGCCCTGATCTTCATCTTCGTTTACATCATGGTTCGCTTCAACAGCTGGCGCTTCTCTCTCGGTGCTATCGCAGCCCTTGCACTTGATACTCTCGTCGTTATCGGTATGTACTCAGCTCTCTGGGGCATCGTACCATTCTCACTTGAGATTGACCAGGTATTCATCGGTGCTATCCTTACCGTTGTTGGTTACTCTATCAACGACAAGGTGGTTGTCTTCGACCGTATCCGTGAGAACCTCAAGCTTCATCCAAAGCGTGATCTCCAGCAGAACTTCAACAACTCTCTTAACGAGACTCTCGCTCGTACTATCAACACTTCTGTATCTACATTGCTCGTATTGCTCTGTATCTTCATCCTCGGTGGTGACAGCATCCGTAGCTTCTCATTCGCAATGATTCTGGGTGTTGTATTCGGTACTTGCTCTTCTATCTTCATCGCAGCTCCTATAGCTTACCTTACACTTGGTAAGAGCATCAAGGAGGCTGGTCTCAATGAGGCTGTAGAAGAGGAGAAGTAATCCCTTACGCGAGAAAAAGAAGCTCTTATCTGCGAGCTTTATACATTAATATAATATAAAGGCGAGCGCTGGCAGAGACAATCTGACGGCGCTCGCTTGTATAAGGTATATCAAATCAACAATCATCTAATTATCAAATCGTCAAATGAAAAAGATTCTCTTTATTGTAGCCATCATCATGGCAAGCGTTTCTTCTGCATTTGCGCAGAATGAAGCAGGCAAAATGGCAGGAGGTATTAACATCCTCTATGGTACAGAAGTTGGCAACCTCGGTGCTGGTATCAAGTATCGCTACTGCCTCACAGACGAATTTCGTGCAGAAGCAGCAATTGACTTCATCTTCAAGAATGAGCACGAAACAATGCTTGACGGAAATATCAACATTCAGTATCTTCTCCCTATAGAGGACTCAAAGTTGACTATCTACCCTACCCTCGGTCTTGCTCTCGGTAACAGCCATGAGTGTCACCACAAGAACGAAAAAGGCGAATGGGTTGGTCCAAAGAAAAATGATGGCATCGCTGGCATCAATGCAGGTTGCGGTGCAGAATTTGCAATCACAGACAAGGCTCACATAACACTCGAGGCAAAGTATCAGTTCTTCAACAAGCACTGCACACAGCTCCTCCTCGGCGTAGGTCTTGTACATACATTCTAAGAACCATGGACTAAAAGGGAGTTTCTCCCCATATCATAAAAAAGGATGTGCCAGGGAACTGACACATCCTTTTTTATTAGTATAATAACTATGCCAAAGATAACTCCTTTCCAGCAGCGCGTATATGATGCCGTAAGCCAGATTCCTCGTGGCAGCGTTGCCACTTACGGCGAGATTGCAGAGCAGATAGGTTGCCGTTGTGCCCAAGCCGTTGGACAAGCATTACGCAAAAACCCTTTTGCTCCTGTGGTTCCTTGCCATAGAGTTGTGGCAAGCGACGGCTCTATCGGGGGCTTCTACGGTCAGACAGAAGGACCAGAGATACAGCGCAAACGAATGATGTTAGAAGAAGAAGGAGTGAAGTTTGACGAAAAAGGCAGAGTAGCCTTACCTTCTCTTACCAAGAACGGTAATCTAAGAAGGTAAGGTTCTGCAAGTTGCCGTAGTTTACAGCGTTGTAGTAGAATTGTCAAAGCAGCAATTAAAGTATAGAAGCGAAGAACTTCTTAATAATCTTTTATCGTATTTTAGATTATAAAAGTTTTGTTTTACTTATAGTACTCCTTCTTGCCGGCAGCAAGAGTGTTCTTCATAAGCGAGCAGATAGTCATCGGACCAACACCACCAGGAACAGGAGTGATGAAGCTACACTTTGGTGCAACGTTCTCAAAGTCAACATCTCCAGAAAGACGGAAACCACTCTTGCGAGTAGCGTCTGGAACACGTGTTGTACCAACATCAACAATCACAGCACCATCCTTCACCATATCAGCAGTCACGAAGCCAGGCTGACCGATAGCAGCGATGATGATATCTGCCTCACGACATTCCTCCTTAAGAGTCTTTGAACGAGAGTGACAAACTGTAACTGTAGCGTCGCCATACTGCTTCTGAATCATAAGCTGAGCCATAGGCTTGCCCACGATATTTGAACGACCGAGCACAACGCACTTCTTACCCGAAGTCTCAATATTATAGCGCTTCAGCAGTGTTACGATGCCGAGAGGAGTGGCAGAGATAAAGCAAGGCAGACCGATAGCCATACGACCAACGTTGATTGGGTGAAAACCATCCACGTCCTTCTTGTAGTCGATAGCCTCAATCACCTTCTGCTCGTCAATGTGCTTTGGCAATGGAAGTTGCACGATGAAGCCGTCAACATCAGCGTCATTATTGAGCTCGTCAACCTTCTTCAGAAGTTCCTCCTCAGTGATGTCGTCCTCATAGCGGATGAGCGTGCTCTTGAATCCGCAAGCCTCACACGCGAGCACCTTATTTTTTACGTATGTTTCCGAGCCACCATCATGACCCACGAGAATAGCAGCGAGGTGAGGCTGCTTGCCGCCATTCGCCATAATCTCTTTTACTTCCTCAGCAATCTCCGCCTTGATAGCGGCAGCTGTAGCTTTTCCGTCGATTAATGTCATATGTATTTACTATTTAGCTATTTACAATTTATTTAATTATATTCAGTGCAAAATTATACAATTTTCCGTTTTTTACAAAATAATAGGCGTGAAAATGCGTTATTCTTGTGTAAAATTAATTGATTATAAACATTTTCCGAGCTATGATAGAATTCGTAAGAGGCGAACTTGCCGAAATAACCCCCGCATACGCAGTTGTCGATGTCAATGGCGTCGGCTACGGACTGAACATTTCCCTAAACACCTACACTGCCATCCAGCACGACAAGCAGGTAAAACTCTTTGTCTATGAAGCCATTCGCGAGGATGCATACGTACTCTTTGGCTTTGCCAAGCGGCAGGAGCGCAAGATGTTTGAACTGCTTATCTCCGTTTCGGGAGTCGGTGCAAATACGGCTCGCGTCATTCTCTCGGAGCTCACGCTGAACGACCTTGCCCAGGTTATCACTTCCGACGATGTCAAGACCCTCAAGGGAGTAAAAGGCATCGGCTTGAAGACTGCTCAGCGCATCATTATTGAACTGAAAGACAAGGTGCTTCAGGCAGGTATTGTTGATGGAATAGACGCTGGCGTCTCTACAGCATCTTCTGCCGCAACAGCCATGGTTGGCATCAACACCGAAGTCAAGGAAGAAGCTGTCGGCGCACTCACCATGCTCGGCTTCCAGGCTGCTATCAGCAATAAGGTTGTCATCGCAATTCTCAAGGCGCAGCCAGACCTTCCTGTAGAGCAGGTCGTAAAGCTCGCATTAAAGCAGGTAAAGTAACATACTAAAGAAAAAACTCAAAATAAAAAAGCCCGCTCTACAAAATAAAGTAGTGCGGGCTATATTTCGCGATGTTAGAGCAGATTAATCTTCTGCAGTGCGGAGCTTCTGAACATAGATAGCGTGCTCCATCTTGAGACGCTTCTTAACAGATGGCTTGTCAAACTGCTGACGAGCGCGGAGCTCCTTGATAACACCTGTTCTTTCAAACTTCTTCTTAAACTTCTTGAGGGCGCGTTCGATGTTTTCGCCTTCCTTTACTGGTACGATAATCATTTTTGTTAGTTGTTTTTGTTGGGTTCTTCTTGTGAAGTTCCCGTTGTTTATTTAATTTTGTTAATTAGCACGTTCAGGGATGAGCCAAAGTGATGGCTCGTTGAAAACGGGTGCAAAATTACGGAATAATTTTGAACCTTGCAAATTTTCTATGTAAATAGTTGCATTTCTGGGTGATTAATTGCCCCCTTTCGTGTTAATTGACTAATGACGGAGTTGCGCCGCCTAATGATTATTCATTTTTCTGTAAGGCCGAAGCCTTAGCTTTAGTATTCCAAAAGCGGGTGCAAAGTTACGAAATTAAATTGATAATTGAAAATGGACAATTGATAATTAATGATTGCTCACGTATTATTGACGATTGACAATTGAGGATGGGCATTTGTATCCCGAAAAAGCTGAAAAGTGTGTACTTTTGCGCCATGAAACAGCAGAATATCACTATCATTGGTCGCGGAAACGTAGGCACTCATCTTCACAAAGCCTTCACGGAGGCTGGCATGAACACAGTTCTTTGCGATAGTCGCGAGATGAAAGATTTAGGCAAAAGTGCTATATATATAATATGTGTAAAGGATGATGTCATAGGCGAAGTGGCAGAGAGACTCTCAGTCAAGCTTTGCGGAATGAGCTGCGGCAATGACAATGTTGCAGAAAAAGCGATGGTAGTTCACACTGCAGGCACAAAGCCTATCAGTCTGTTGGAAGGCAAATTCCGCAACTACGGTGTACTCTACCCTATGCAGACATTCAGTAAGGAGAAGGCACTTACGTACAAGGAGATACCTCTTTTTCTGGAAGCGAACAACGAGGAAGGCATGGCGATGTTGAAGGAGTTGGTTAAAGGTGTCTTCGAGAACATCAGCGAGCTGACATCTGCCGAGCGCAAGGTGCTACATATTGCCGCTGTATTTACGAGCAATTTTACGAACCACATGCTCACGCTTGCCGACGAGCAGTTGCAAAGCATCGGTTTGGACTACACTGTCATGTTGCCACTGCTGAAGGAGGTTACAGACAAACTGCTCCACCTACCGCCACAAAAAGCACAGACAGGTCCTGCTGTAAGGAAAGACCTGTCTGTGGTGAACGAACATATATCTCTGATAGAAGACTCACTAACACGCGAAATCTACAAACTAGTTTCAGAGAGTATTGCATCAATATATTAAAAGGGAAAAGGGAAAAGGGAAAAATGAAAAGAGAAAAATGAAAAGGGAAAAGGGAGATGCCTTCAATTCTTCACTTTTCATTTTTCACTTTTCACTTTTCCCTTTTCATTTTTCACTTTACATTTTTCATTAAAATCTTCATCCTTTAAACGATGGCATTGGGAGAATCTTGTGCAGATTCCAGCGATGCATGTTTTGGATCTTCTCGAGCTTTGTAGGTTCTTCAGGATTGTCGTGGCAATATCCCTTAGGCTCAATGCCCTCACGAATAAACTTGTCGAGTTCGGCATAGAGGAACCCAATCTTCTTCTCGTCTGAAGAACTGTGTGGCAGACCATCGTCTGGAGTCTTGTGAACCCACTCGTATGGAAGTCCGAGATAATCGCCAATAGCAAGAACCTCTGTTACTGTGAGATTAGCAAAGAGCGAGAAATCGCCCGCACCATCACCGAACTTCGTAGCATAGCCGATGTAATCTTCTGAAAGGTTGCAGGTATTTACTACTCGTCCGTTCAAAGCCTGACCGATAGCGTAGAGCGTAGTCATTCGGATACGAGGTGGAACATTCTGCTCTGACTGCTGAGACAGTTCTATACCTGCCGCCTTAATACTTTCAGAAATGCCCTGACACGCAGCACTCACACTGACATTCAAGAATCTGATACCAAGATATTCACTAATCTTGTCGGCATCGTTAAGTCCCTGACCGCTATCAACATCTGGCATACCGACACCAATGACACGATCGGCGCCAAGAGCCTTGCAAAGAATGGCGGCAGCTACGGTAGAGTCTTTTCCGCCAGACATACCGACTACGACATTTGCGTTTGCACCATTCTGGGCAAACCAATCCTTCGTCCACTGTATAAGGTCGTTAGCGACCTGCTCAGCATTGAAACTATACTTTTCCATTTTCTGTTATTTTTTTACGCAAAAATATTATACCTTCTGTCTGACTTCCTGGAGTCCTTCAATGCCATTCAGTTCCTTGATGATTGCCTTGAGGTCGTTGCGATCATGAACACGAAGGTCTATCGTTCCTTCAAAAAGGTTATCATCGCTGACGGTAAAGAGGACTTTTGCAATATTAATATTCATCTTGTCAGAC
>JAZLKJ010000184.1:0-25069 GCA_045597565.1 Prevotella sp.
TACAGATGGCTATGCCTGCCTACGCCATGATGTCGAAGGTGACTGGCGACCGTAAGTACACCGACTACGCCATACAGTCATACACCTGGAGCCGTGACACCTGTGGTGGCAAGCTCTTCAACGTAGAGGAAGGACTGTGGTGGCGCGACGCTAACTTCGTGGCACCATACAAGGAGTCCGTCGGCAAGAACTGCTACTGGAGCCGTGGCAACGGTTGGGTGATAGCTGCCCTCGTTCGCGTGCTTGAGGACTTGCCTACAACAGACGTTCATTACAAGGACTACGTGAAGGATCTTCAGACTATGGCAAAGGCTCTCAAGGCTTGCCAGCGTGAGGACGGCTTTTGGAATTGTTCGCTACACGACCCATCTAACTTCGGTGGTAAGGAGACTTCTGGCACTGCACTCTTCATCTACGGCATTGGCGAAGGCATTCGTCGCGGCATTCTCTCTCGTGCAGAGTATTATCCTATCGTAGAGAAGGCATGGAACGCTATTGTAAAAGATGCAATCCATCCTAACGGTTACATCGGCTATGTACAGGGTACAGGCAAGGAGCCTAAGGACGGTCAGCCTACTACCTACGACTCTCATCCTGACTTTGAAGACTACGGCACAGGCTGCGTACTCCTCGCTGCTGCCGAAATGTATAAACTTAAATAAAATTCAGAATGCAAAATTTAGAACCAAAGGTCGGCGGTCGAAGGGAAAGCCTATGCAGAGTTATTTCTCTGCTCCTTATATTTATTCATTCAACATTCTTGGCTCCCAAGAATGCATTGGCTTTCCCTTCAGCCGCCGACCTTTGGTTCGGCATTCAGCATTCTGCATCGAACAAGGACTACATTCCTGAGCCATACGTATGGAACTCCATGAGCCGCAACTCGTCGGAGTCCATGCCTTGCGGCGGTCATGACATTGGAATGAACGTATGGGTGGAGAATGGCGACCTTCTCTTCTACGCCTGCCAGAGCGGATGGTTCGATGAGAACAACACCCTGCTCAAGGCAGGTCGTTTTCGTCTGCATTTCAGCCAACCGTTCTCCAACGATGGTTTCTCCCAAACCCTCGACCTTTACAATGGCTGCATTATTGTCAAGGACAAGGGCCACGAGGTGAAGCTGTGGGCTGATGTCTATCAGCCGCTTATCAGCATGCAGATTGTCAAGGGAGGCGGCAACGACGCGGTCTTCTCATACGAGACATGGCGATACAAGGAACGTCAGGTTACTAAGGACGAATGCCAGCAGACCTCATGGAAATGGAACATACCGAAGGACTGCAAGACCTTTGCCGACTCAGTTCAAGCTGATCGCCATTCGCTCTCTTTCTACCATCAGAATCGCAGCGAGACGGTCTTCGACTTTACCGTAAACAAGGAAGGACTTGACTCTGTAAAGCATCTGCTCTACAACCCAATCGGCGACCTACGCATGGAAGGTAAGATTTCTGCACCTGCCTTTACTTTCCTCGACTGCACCTACGGTCTCTACGCCTCTACTGACTATAAGGCTTACAACTATACGGCCCGCCGCCTGAACAAGGCTCTCATTACCATCTCCCTCTCCGCAAAGGAAAAGCAAAGCCTAAATGCCACTGGCGTTCCGACCCAGAAAAAAGCCGACGGCGTTTCAATGCCATCGTCGGCTTCCACCCGCTCTGCATCTCAATCCTGGTGGCACTCCTTCTGGCAGCGTTCCTGGATAAAGACCACCGCTCCAGAAGCCCGCGACATGGTGCGCAACTACGAGCTTTTCCGCTTTATGCTTGCCTGCAATGCCTACGGAAGATGGCCAAGTAAGTTCAACGGCGGCCTCTTCACCTTCGACCCTGTCTATGAGGATGAGAAGACACCTTTCACTCCCGACTATCGCCGATGGGGTGGTGGCACGATGACTGCACAGAACCAGCGCCTTGTCTATTGGGGCATGCTCAAATCTGGCGATATTGACATGATGCAGTCGCAGTTTGATACCTATCTCCGTATGCTTCCTAACGCCATCCTGCGCACCCAGTGCTATTGGCATCACGACGGTGCATCATTCACCGAGCAGACAGAAAACTTCGGTCTGCCTAATCCTGCCGAATACGGTAAGCACAAGCCGGGTGAAGACATGGGCAATGAGCGCAACGCATGGCTTGAGTATCAGTGGGATACAGCTCTTGAATTCTGTCAGATGATACTGGAGGCAAAGCAATACTATGATGCTAATGCAGAACAGTACCGCAAGACAGGCTTCCAGTTCGACATCACGAAATACGAGTCGTTGATAGAAAACTGCCTAACCTTCTTCGACCGCCACTACCGCTACCTTGCCAAACAGCGTGGCGTGAAGGACACCGACGAGAACGGCAAGCTCGTCCTATATCCTTCTTCTGGTTGCGAGACTTTCAAGATGGCATACAACTCGTCAAGCGTCATTGCAGCACTGAAGACCGTTAGCCTAAGCTATTTCAACTATAAGAACGACTCTACATACTATCGTCTCTATCAGTCAATCCCAGATATACCTGTCAAGGATGGTATGATTCAACCTGCCATAGTATGGGCTCGCGTACAGAACGTGGAGACACCGCAGCTCTATCCAGTCTTCCCTTGGCGCATGTACGGCGTATGGCAAGCTGATGACGAAAGTGGCAAGGACTCGCTGCTAATAGCTCGCAACACATATCTCTACGATGACCATGCCCTAAAGATGCGCTCCATTGAAGGCTGGAAGCAGGACAATATTTGGGCGGCATGTCTTGGATTGACAGATGAAGCGGCAAAGCTTAACAGCGAGAAGTTCGCCAACGGTCCATATCGTTTCCCTGCCTTCTGGAACAAGGGGTTCGATTGGTCGCCAGACCTCAACCGTGGTGGTGCAGCCATGATTGGACTTCAGGAAATGTTATTGCAGCATTCGCCGGATGGCAAACATATCCTGAAACCTGCATGGCCAAATGATTGGCATGTTGAGTTTAAGCTCCATAGCAAATAGGAGTCGTTATGTTTACTTTTAGCCCTCGCAGAAAGCTATTTCTTTGAAAATAATAAAAAAAGTAGGAAATAATTTGCGTTATTCAAAAAATAGTTTTACCTTTGCAGCCGCTAAGAACGTAAAAGTCTTTGCAATAGGAGTAAAATCCTACACATTCAGACCAAAGTCAAACATTCTGAATTGCCTTTCTTTAGGCTGTCCTGGAAGGTTGGGTGAGTGGCTGAAACCACCAGTTTGCTAAACTGACGTACGGGTTACCGTACCGGGGGTTCGAATCCCCCACCTTCCGCAAAAAAAGGATTTCGGGTTTTCCGAAATCCTTTTTTGTCTTATGTGCCTAAACTTTACTTGTTCAGTACTTTCTTGTTATTCTTTATGACGATACCCTTCTGCACAGCATTTACCTTGGCACCGCTGATAGTGTAAACAACATTGTTGCAGGTCTTTTCTGCTTTAAGTGTACTTATGCCATCAACGACCGCCAATGTCCATGTTACTTCGATGTCTGTCTCTGGATGAATAGGATTAGAGCTGTAGTTGGCATCGGTGTAATAGAAAATTGCATCGGCAGGGATGATGAGTGTGACCTCGCCTATCTTTGCAGAAGGTCCTACTGCTGTGAGTGGGTTTGTGCTGAGGTCAAGCTGGAACTTGTTGTTACCACCACCGAAAACGTCGTACTTTTCGAAAGACTTCACTGCCTTTCCAGCCTCGTCGTAGATTTTGATAGAAGAAGCGTCTGGGATGCGAACGTAGAGGTTGTTGTTCTCCTCAGTGATAGTGAAGTTGATAGAATAGCTTGTCTTTGTACCATCCTCGTCGGATACGGTGCTCCCTACGCCGAGAGTCTCTACGGTAGAACCTGCAGCAGGATCAAATGTCCATGTGATCTTGCCGAGAACAATGTTCTCTTGGATAGTGTAGATGGCCTGACTTTTATTGTTAGTGCGGTTGCCAATCTTGAATGTGCCAGCAGGGATGTTTATCTTCACGTCCTTCTTGCTTGCCTGAGAAGTCTTGATGTCTGCCACCTCATTCTCGAAGCCTGGCTTGATAGTCTTGTCGAAAGTGAGCGTGCTGCTGCCGTCAGCATTCTTCTTGATACTTGTGCAGGTGGCGTATGTGTTGACTTGATACTCCATGATACCAGTTATAGTGATGTCAGAAGCATTTCCGGCAAGTTCTATTTCCCCTTCTTCACATGAAACTGTTACAGTAGAGAGCTCCTCAAGGATAGTGTTTCCAACAGGGTCAATGGTGAGAGTGATAGGTGTGATAGTAGTGAACCACTTGCCGAAGACGATTTCCTTCTCGTTGGCAGCACCGCCACACTCTATTGCGCCTGGGAGGATGTGGAGGCTGTAAGTAGTACCTTCCTCGCCGCGAGCATCCTCATGCACATTGACGTTGAGGGCACCGTTAAGGTTCTCCGAGTCAAGGCTCACTGTAGAGAGGGCGAGCTGATGACCGTTTTCGTTCTTCAGTACAACGAGTGACTTGTCGAGAATATTCG
This sequence comes from Prevotella sp., assembly GCA_045597565.1. Lineage (GTDB taxonomy): Bacteria > Bacteroidota > Bacteroidia > Bacteroidales > Bacteroidaceae > Prevotella. The sequence continues at coordinate 4,494 of JAZLKJ010000184.1, forward strand.
TGATGCTAGGGCTGAACTCGGCAGTGATGTTGTTGAGTGTGCCAGACTTGCGGTTGCCGTCTGTTGGGGAATAGAGAATAACCTTTATAGGATCAACCTCCTTGCCTGCATCGACAGTAGCTTTCCAAACAGTCTCACCGCCGAGGGTATTGTCATTGACGCTGACGAAGTTCTGTGGCTGAAGCGTGATTGTAACGACATCGCCCGTTACAAGATTTGTGTCGTAAGTCTTCGGACATGTAACGATATTGCCCTTAACTGTAGGTTTGCCAACATTCATAGGTGTAGTAGAGGTCGCTGCATTCAGAATCATAAGGCACTTGTCTGTCTCCGATGCACTGAACATGTTGTGTCTTACCAACTTCACGTCCTCTGAGAATGTGATGATAACGCCATCGTTTGAAGATACGACAACGCTTTCTACATAGAAAGGATTGTCGCCCTGTGCCTTGACTGTAGCAGAGCAAGCCATGATTGCTACGAGGGCGAAAAGGATAGAGTAAAGTCTCTTCATGTTTATATATATATTTTTTTGTATTGTTGTTATTCGTCTTGTCATAGTTTGACACAAAGTCAACGACCGCGAGGCGATTTACATCCCAGGCGTTATCAATATTGGCAGAATAAGTTCTGTTGAGCTCAATACATTCTACAAAGTTACTCTTTTCCTATGTTGTATTGCGTTGTAAGACAAGAAAATAAGTAAAAAAGAATAAAAAAATGACATTTCATACATTATTATAATATATTTTTGTAATTTTGCACCTTGGATAAATATGTATAAATTGTATGAAAAAGTATTTTGCAATATTCGCAGTAATGATGCTCAGCGTCACTGCTGCCTTCGCTCAACTTCCATCAGTAAACTTGAAGACTATTGACGGAAAAACTGTAAACACAGCAGAGCTTTCTAACGATGGCAAACCGTTCATCATTGACTTTTTCGCTACTTGGTGCCATCCTTGTAACCGTGAGCTTGATGCCATTGCTGAGGTTTATGAAGACTGGCAGAAGGAAACTGGCGTGAAGATCATCGCTGTATCTATCGATCAGGCTCAGAACATCCATAAGGTAAAGCCTCTCGTTGACGGTCGCGGTTGGGAATATGAGGTTCTTCTCGATCCAAACTCTGATTTCAAGCGTGCCCTCGGTGTACAGATGATTCCTTACACTCTCATTGTTGATGGTCAGGGAAATATCGTCTATAAGCATAACGGCTATACTGACGGCGCTGAAGAAGAACTGATTGAGAAGGTTAGGGAATTGGTGAAGTAAGAAATAGAATAAATGAAAGTATTACACAAAACCTCACACCTTCGTGGTTTGGCTGGTGCGGCTGTGCTTTTCATGTTCTGCACACCCTCTACTTTCGCCCAGGAAGACAAAAAGGGCTTCCTGGACGATATCGTTGTAACGGGTAGCATACAAAGCGACATCCTCATCCCACAGGAAGACGAAGCCATTGGAACAGAAGCTGTTGACGAATGGGGATTGACTAACACATACGTTGACGTAAATGCCCAAAACAAGTATGTAGAGGCTGGAGCTCGCTTTGAGTTCAAGCGCTTTCCTCTGCCTGGCTATGAGAAAGGATATACTCCGGAATGCTCTAACTTTGCAGGTTGGGGAGTGCCATTTGCTTATTTGAAAGGAAAGTGGAACACCGGTGATGTCACTCTCGGTTCGTTCTATGAGCAGTTTGGCTCTGGTTTCATTCTCCGCACTTATGAAGAGCGTGCCCTTGGCATAGATAATTCTCTTATCGGCGCTCGCGTTAATTTCCGTCCTGCAAAGGGTGTTGCAGTGAAGGCTCTCACTGGTACTCAGCGACTTAACTGGACAACAACGAAGTCGTGGATGACTGGTGGCGACGTGGAACTTGCTGTTGATCAGTGGGTTCCTGCCATGGAACAGGGCAACACGCACCTTACAATTGGCGGTTCTTTCCTCAATAAGCACGAAAAGGCAGATGATGATATTGCGTCGCCTCTCTTTGCCTACTATTACAACGTCCCAACAAATGTGAACTCTTGGGATGCTCGCGTAAACTTCCAGAAGGGTGGCTTCAATGTTCTCGCAGAATATGCTCAGAAGAGTCAGGACCCATCGGCTGATAACGGCTATATCTATCGTCCGGGTCGTGTGGCTATGCTCTCTGCTTCTTATTCAAACAAAGGTTTCAGTCTTCTTGGTCAGGCAAAGCGTTCTGACAATATGTCAAACCGTTCGCTCCGCAAGCGTCTTGGCACAGCAGCATTCCTCAACCACCTTCCTGCCTTTACGCAAGATCAGACTTATGCTTTAGCTGCTCTTTATCCATACGCAACAAATCGTATGGGTGAGTGGGCTTATCAGGCTCAGCTGAACTATAAGTTCAAGCGCAATACTGCTCTTGGAGGCAAGTATGGCACAAGCGTCAGTGTAAACTACTCTTACGTTACAGGCATCGACCGCCATGATCGTCCTGCAGCTGCCGAAATCACAACTGCCGACCATCCTTACTATGCTTTCACCGACGGCTACGGCTCTGCGTTCTTCAAAACAAATGGCGAGATTTACTACCAAGATCTCAACATTACTCTTGACAAGAAGTTTACAAAGGACTTCACTCTCAAGGCGATGTATATGAACCAGATTTACAACAAGACAGTTGTAGAGGGTGAAGGCGGTTCAATCCATTCAAACATCTTTGTGCTTGATGGTAAGTATCGTTTCTCTACAAAGGCTACTCTCCGTATGGAAGCCCAGTATCTGACTACCAAGGACGATCAAGGCGACTGGCTCTACGGACTTGCAGAACTCTCTCTGCTTCCTCACTTCATGTTTACCGTATCAGACATGTACAACGTTGGTGACACAAAGTACCACTACTATCTCGGCGGCGTTACATACAATGCAGGTTCTCACCGACTTATGGTAAGCTACGGCCGTACTCGTGCCGGTTTCAACTGCGCCGGTGGTGTCTGCCGTTGGATTCCGGCAACAAAGGGTGTGAACATCTCGTATAACTACAACTTCTAAAATTAAAAATGAACATTCTACAAAGCATATATAGAAAACTCCCTCACTTCTTGGGAGGGGTGGGGCTTCTGCTTCTTGCCTCTTGCTCTGACATCGCGCCTGAAGACCGCCTTGTTTATCACGAACAGCCTCAGGCAGAGCGCGCAGTGCTTATAGAGGACTTCACTGGTCAGAAGTGCGTGAACTGTCCTGCCATGGCAGACGAACTCACGAAGCTTGCCGAGAACTATGGTCATGACAAGGTCATCGTTGTTGCCCATCACTCAGGTTCTTTCTCAATGGGTATTCCTGCATCAATGAATCCGCTTCGTAACGAAGAGTCACAGTGGTACTTCGACTATTTCAAGATGAATGCGCAGCCAGCGGTAATCGTCAACCACTCTGGTTCAATAATCAACACTCCAAACGATGTGGCGTCACCATTGGCAGATGCTCTCTCAAAGAAAACTCCAATAACAATAGAAGGTGGAGCTTCCATTGATAACGACCAGCCAGAACATCCACATCTAAAGGTTTGGACAAAGCTTTCAACAGTGGAAACTGCTGAGAATGTTTCTCTCATGGTCTGGGTTATAGAGAACGGCATCAAGGCTGTGCAGTTCCTTCCAAATAGTAAGGTAGATGCCGCATACACTCACAACCACGTATTTCGCGAGAGCCTTACTGTTATAGAAGGTGCTAACCTCGGCACATTGGCAGCCGGTAGCAACGTAGAGCGCAGTCTCGGAACTCCAATCAAGGAAACTTGGAACAAGGACAATCTTGAGGTTGTCATCATTGTCCTCAAGAATGGCGTTGTGGAGAATGTAAAGAAATTCGAAGTCACCCCAAACTAACTTAACTATGGAGGTGCGGTGCCCTCACCGCACCATTAATAATAAGAAATCAAACCATGGAGATGCGGTGCCCTCACCGCATCATTAATAACAAGAAATATAATATCGGAATTTGGTGGGGTGAGGGCACCGCACCTCCATAAACTACAATATATGAAGAAAATCTTTACTCTTATCGCGGCAGTAATGTTTGCCGTTTGTTCTTATGCTCAGGTGAACATCACTGACCCTGAGGGAAAAGTTTACGAGAACGGTTCTACAATGGACATCTATCCTTCTATGGTAATACCAGATATCCCTGACTTCCTCGAGTTCCATTCTCCTGAACTCGTCAACACTTCCGCTTCTGCAGTAAATGTCAATCTTGTAATCAACATCAAACAGCTTCCTGAAGGTACTACGTTCGCAGAATGCTTCAGTGGAATGTGTACAAACTACGGTGAAGCAAAAACTGTCACAACAAAGGCTGTGACCTTAGCTGCTAATGAAACTAAGAAGACAGCTTGCGAATGGTTCTATGACGAAGAATTTGCGGGTAAGACTTGCATCGCAGACTTCACTCTCTACGTGAATGGCAAGAAGGACAAGACTGTTACCGTAAGATACATCAACGGTGATATTAATTCAGTAAACTCAGTCATAGCTGACTCTGTCAAGAAGAAGGGTGCGTTTACAATTGACGGCAAGCGTGTTGCTAACGATACAAAGGGTTTAGTAATCAAGAACGGCAAGAAGGTGATTATTAAGTAGAATCCTCTCATTATGAAAAGATTATTACTCGTTCTTTCTTTTGCCATCCTCTCTATCGGTGTTCAGGCGCAGAAGGTTGCGGATATGAAGACAGCACCTGCTGGTACTGTCAAGCATTCTATCCAGAATGTCTTCAACACTCCTAATCGCTTCAGCAGTTTCTCAGCCCTTGCAAAGGGCAAGGCTCCGAAGATGAAGGCTGAACTTGCAGAGAACGAACGTCTTATGGGTGTTTATACCACAGACGATTGGGGCGATAATGGCGGTGCCATAGGACAGGACGGCAAGGCTTATAAGGCTTTCGCCATCGTTCCTGCAGAAAATACAAAGCGACTCATCGGCGGCAATCTCCATGCTATTCGCTTCGCATTGGCAGATCTTGTTGCGATTAATAATGTGTTCGTGATGGGCGTTACTGCTAACGATTACATTGTTAAGCTCTCAGAGACTTCTACTGAAGCCATGTCGTTCACTACTGGCTGGAATAAGGTTGAGCTCAACGAGCCTGTCACTCTCTCAAAGGCCTACAACCGCTACGCTATCGGTTTTGAGTATGTTGAGACAAAAGGAAAATACCCTCTTTCCATCATCAAGGAAGATTCTGATGAAGGCTTCTGTCTCATCGGCGATCTCGGCGAAGGTGAGAGCGTCTATAACCTTTCCAACAACGGAATGCTTTGCGTGCAAGGTTTTGTCACAATGGACAACATCCCTACCCTTGACGTAATCCTTCAGAACATGATGTTGGAAACAAACACCATTGCAGCTGGCTCTAAGCTTAAGTTTGCTTTTGAGGCTTCAAACTTCGGTAGTGAGGATGTGAAGAGCTTTGAAATCCAGATAAAAATTGACGGTAAGCTTGAAGGTACACTCACAGAAAAGAACTTCCAGATCACTGCAGAGCCAAAGTACTTCATGGGTACCATGGATCTTCCTGCTGATATCGCTCGTGGTAGCCATACGCTTTCTGCCGAACTCGTGAAGGTGAACGGCGCTGCTCCTACAGAAGGACTTTCAGACGATAAGGTTTCTGTAAACTTTACGACATACCAAGCTTCAGACGTAGTGGAACGCCAGAAGTTCCTCATTGAGGAAATGACTTCCAATTCTTGTACTTACTGCCCTTACGGCGCAGAAGTTATCAAGGCTATCCTTGACCAAAGCGACAAGGTTGCCGTAGCTTGTATCCATGGTAATCAGTCTTCAAAAGACCCATTCAACACTGCTGAATGTAACGCCTTGTTGAACTTTTTTGGCTGCTATAAATTCCCTACAGCAGCGTTCAACCGCATCTACTTCAGCGACAAAGAGGGTATTGCGCCAGGTCTTGGCTACAGTAGCGGTTATGCTGACATCGCAAAGCAGTTCATCGGCATTATGGAACAGTACAGCCTTCCTTCATTCGCTTCTGTGAATATCGACAAGGCTCTCTCTGAGGACGGCAAGAAACTTACTATTAAGGTCAGTGGTGAAGGTGCAGCGGAGGCAAGTAAAATTCTCAAGGATTTCGGACTTACCGTTTATGTCGTAGAGGATGGTCTCAAGAATAGCCAGCTCAATCTTGGCAAGTGGGTGTCAGACTATACCCACAACCACGTTCTCCGCAAGGTGGTCACAGCCATTAATGGCGACGACCTCAAATGGACTTCCGCTTCTGCTTACGAGAACACCTTTGAGGTTAATCTTGATGACTCTTGGGTTCGCGATAACATTTCCATCATTGCCTTCATTAGCAAGCGTCAGTCACTCAGCAATCCTGACTTGACAGATATGGGCATAAGCAATGCAAACAGCGTTAAGCTGACTGAAAATACGGTGGAAGATCCTGACGACGAAATCCCTGGTGACAATCCTGGCGGTGGCAGCGAAAGCGTTGATGCTGGTATCCGCGTAACGCCGCTTACTGCAAGCACTCAGCTTTTAGGCGAAGGCATGTCTGCAAATGCAAAATATGTTGTAGGTACAAACTACTCTTATTTTGCCCCTTGCATCTGGGATACAGAAACAAACGACTTCGTCAACTTCCCACAGTATGAAGAAGGCGTGCTCCATGCTGTAAATAATGATGGCATTGCTATAGGTTCTTCTCGCACAAATGGCGGCAAGGCTATGATTGTCCACACCGATGGCACATCAGAGATTCTCAGTGACAATGGCGGGGCAAACACTCAGGGCTCAGACGCATGGTGCGTTTCTGCTGACGGCAAGACCATCGGCGGCTTCTACTACTATTTTGAGTGGAAAAACGAGGAGCAGACGGAAGGATTCTACGCCACATTCCCTTGCGTATGGCAGAACAAGAAGTGCATAATACTCCCTTATCCTTCAAAGAACGAGATTGGATTCAATGTTGATGGCGCAGGACTCCGCTGGATGTCTGCCGATGCTTCCATCCTTCTTGGTTATCTCGTTGATGACATGGCAACATGGCCAATTATCATTTGGCGCAAGAATGCTGAAGGAAACTACGAGTACGACGCATCTCTTTGCCAGAGATTCTACGGCGAGAAATATGCAAGTGGCAAGCCTTACATGAAGTTCAGTCCAGCGGCACTTAGCGCGAATGGCGAATGGATAGTTCTTACCGTTCAGAAATCGTTCGACGAGAATGATTCCAACATCCCTTCAGACAAGATTGCCCGCTACAATCTAAAGACCGATCAGCTTGAAGTTTTAGGCGGTGGTATTGACGAGATGGTTGCTCCAAGTGCAATTTCCGATGAAGGTACAGTGCTCATGTACACAAGCAACGGTGATATCTTCGGCCGTACCGGTTATGTCTGGAAGGCTGGTGAGACTAAAGCCATCATCATTGACGACATGCTCCGCAAGGTAAATGGCATGCCTGACTTCAATACAAACACGCCAGTTACCTTCGCTGCTGACAACAAGACCATCTTGGGCTTTTGCATAGACGATACAAGGAACTTCTTCTCTTATGTCATTGACATCGACAGGATGGAAGAAGCTATCAACGGCATCCAGAAGCCAACAGTATCAGTTCCTCAGTACTTCAGTGACGGTATATACACTATCACAGGTCGTAAGGTTATCAATATGGACCAGCCGGGTCTTTATATCAAGAACGGTAAGAAGGTGATGGTCAAGTAATCAAAAACTACACATTAACTATATTATTAACTAAATCCAAATCAAATGAAAAAGTTCTTACTTTTCTTCGTGGCTCTCTTGGCGACGGTTGGTATCAATGCTGCCGATAAGACTGTCACGATCGACTTTTCTGCGCAGGGTTATGAAAATGAAACTGTCGTAGAATCAGTTGCTTTTGATGAGAATGTAAGCGCTACGTTTGAGAAGGGAACCAACGTGTACGATGCAATGTACTTCAACGTTGGATCTTCCTTGAGAATGTATGGCGGCAATTCCATGACGCTCACAGCGGCTGCTGGCGTTATCAAAAGCGTTGACTTCACATTCAGTGATGGTGAAGGTGAGAATTCTATCAAGGTTGATAATGGAACATTTGACGGTTCTCAGTGGACTGGTTCAAGTTCTTCCATTAAGTTCACCATTGATGGAACTTCCAACCATCGTCGTATCAAGACAATCAGCGTTTCTTACGAAATTGCCGTAGAAGGCGTTTCTATCGTTGATGCTGACAACACTGTTCTCGACAACTCTACTTACACTCTTGAGTTGGGAAAGTCTGTTCAGCTCTCTGCTGTTCTCAACCCAGCTAATGCAACAACTCAGGACGTTTCTTGGGAGGTGATGCAGAACACTGAGGTCATCACTTTTGAGGATGGTCTTGTAACTGCTGTTGGCGAAGGTCAGGCTGCAGTAGTCGTTACTACTAAGGACGGCGAGAAGCAGGCATTCGTTTACATCTATGTTCCTGCTCCAACACCAGAGAAGGAAGCTACTACATTCGAGTTCTCAAACAATGGTCTTGATGTAACAATCACTCCTTCTAACGACAACACATACACTTATGTTGCCCTTGTTCCTGAACTAAAGGAACTTTATGCACAGGAAATGGGTATTACTGATACTAACACTCTCTTTGATACACTTGCAGGTGCATTGAACCTTACTGCTTCTGGTGAAATGACATTCAACGTACTTGAAGACTACCTTGAGTATATCGGTCTTGAGGAACTTGCTCCTGGTACAGAAGTAGAGGTATTGGCTGCTGAAGCTCATGCAGAAGGTTGGGATGTCATCCGCGATGGTGAGATCACAACTTACAAGTTCGTTTATGGTGGAGGTAGTGGCGAAGCTGACAATGTAACATTCGACCCAGCTCCAGGCGAGATTGATTTCAACGCTGGTGGCAAGCTCGATCAGGTTACCCTTACATTTGAGGATGCTGGCATGGTAGAGCTCAACGATAATATCCCATTCAAGGCTAACATCGAAGATGAAACTGGTCGTGAGGTTGACTCTATGTATGGTGTTCACCAATACTTCCTTGGTATGAACCAGGCTTGCATTACATTCAACAAGGGTGTTACTGCTGATGGTACTTACACAATAAACATTCCTGCTGGCATGTTCACTTTGGTAATGCCTGACGGTAATACTAAGGCTTCTTCTGAACTCCACGCTACTTACATCGTAACTGGTGCTGGCGAAGGTCCTGCTCCTGGCGGCAAGATGCAGATTCTCCCTGCTGAAGGCAACGTAACTTCTCTCCAGCAGTTCACACTCGTTATCAACGACTGGGATTCTCAGTTCGATTACTATGAATCAAAGGCTAAGTTCTACAAGAACGGCGAGTTCGTTGAGGACGTTGCATTCGACTATAATCCAGATGACTGGTTCGACGCTAACCTCTATGGTTCTCTCGCTGCTCCTGTAACAGAGGAGGGTACTTACACTCTCGAGTTCCCTGTTGGTTCTATGACAACTAACAGCTGGGCTTCTTCTAACACAGAGCCTGTTGTCTATACTTGGACTATAGGTGGTGGCGAAGAGCTTACATTCGGTACTTACGCAGCTCCTATCGCTCTCCAGAGTGGCAAGACTTACGGTCTGAACGCAGCAGAGACTGGTGGCATTCCTAACTTCTACACATTCGAGTCTGATAAGGACGTGAAGGTCATCCTCACTCCAACAGAGGGTTCTATCGTTGAAAGCGGCTTTGCTGTTTCTACAGGCAACTTCCTCATGGACGATCAGTACAATGACCTTAAAGGTGCAGAGCAGATTGAGACTATGATGGAACCTGTTGGAGGCAACGAGCCTGGCATCGGCGGTGGCGACGATGAGCTTGGTGGCGATTTCGGCTGGGGCATGACTCCTGGTCGCATGGCTACAACATGGACAGCTAAGGCTGGTGTTAAGTACTACATCTTGTCTATGGGTCAGGGCTCATTCACTGTTGCCCTCGGCGAACCAGAAGAGTATGTTGGTACTATGGACACTCCTATCAACCTCAACGAGACTCCTGAGTGGACTTGGGGTGTTGACGGCAAGATGTCTGGAAGTGCTACTTACTACACTTACACTGCAGAAAAGGACGGTGACCTCACAATCTTCGTTTCTAACTGCGCTGAGAACCAGCTCCACATCGGTGAAGGCGGTTGGTACGACGCATGGGTACACACTGAAGGTCCTAAATATACTGGTGAGATTAAGACTGAGTACAACTGGGGTGCTTTGACAGAAACCAACACATTCGCTGTAGAAGCAGGTACTACTTACTTTATCACAATCTTCGACCTCTATGGCGAGACTATCAAGGCAGACTTCAAGGCAGCAGCATCGGGTTCACTCACAGCAGATCCTAAGGAGATCAACTTCTGGGGCTTCACTCCTGCTACAGACAACTATTATTACAACACTCACAAGGCTATCTTCCATGTAGAGGCTAAGGACTGTACAGAGAAGATCACATACGTGATGAAGTCAAGCGGCAAGGCTAAGGGTTCTACTACTCCACGCATCTCAGTCGCAACTTCTGGTCTCTATGAGGCTAACAGCGGTAACCTCAATGTAACTTGTAGCTCTTCAAAGGCTACCGACATCTCTGACGTTGTTGTCATCAAGAGTGGCGATGTTGAGGAGAACGTTACTGTAAACGTGAAGGTTGTCAATACTCAGTACAACGGTGAGGGTATCTATGATGAGGAATGGGATGAATATCGTCCATTCACTGTGGCTGACATCAACTCTATCCACACTATCATGCCTAAGAACACAACGTTCGGTACTGACCCTACTCACGAGTTCTCTATGTACTTCCCTAAGCTCCGCTACTTCCAGGGCGTTGTTAAGGAAATTTCTGCTGACGCTGCTGACAAGGTTTCATTCACTCTTGCTGACGCAGAGGGCGACGCTATCGTTAAGGTTGTTGACGCTCAGTATAAGGATGAACAGGAAGCTCTCAAGGTTGGTTACAAGGTGATCCTCTCTGGTGACTTCGGTGACGTAGAGGGCGAACTCCAGATCCTCACTTCTACTATTGAAAGCGTTGAAGTTGTTGCTGCAGGTCCTGTCACTACATTCAAGTGGGCTAACGTAACAGGTGATGCCGACTATGTTGCTGAGGCTGGTACTATCGAATTTGTTGGTGCTGACAGTCCAAGCCGCCTCAATTATGCTAACAAGGCTCTTGACGTTAACTACATGACTATCTGCCTCAACGGTAAGAAGGGCGACCTCGGCAAAGAAGGTTCTAACGGCAACTACATGAAGGTTACTCCTACTCAGGCTCTCAAGGCTGGTGATGTTATCGCTATGACTGCTTACCGCAACAAGGACGCTACGGGTAAAAAGGCTTCTGCAGCCCTCATCTTCGACAATGGCGCTTCTGCTGTTATCGGTGCTGACCCTCAGTTCCCTAACCTCAATGCTGCTGGCGAGGACCCAACAGGTACACCTGCTACTATTGAGCTCGTTGTAACAGAGGAAATGGCTGGTGCAGAGTCATTCAACATGACTCGTCAGGATGCTGGTACAAACCTCTTCATCACTTCTCTCATCATCACATCTGCTCCAGAGGAAGAAGTTCCTTACGGTACTTACGAGGCTCCTATCGCTCTCGAGGAAGGCAAGACTTACGGTCTGAACTTCATGGAGACAGAAAAGCCTAACTACTACACATTCGAGTCTGACAAGGATGTTAAGGTTATCCTCACTCCTTCAGAAGGTGCAATGGCTATGTTCGGTGTAACTACTGGCAACTTCTGGTTCGATCCTGATTTCAACGACCTCGAAGGTGCTGAGGATGTTATGGTAGTCGAAGAGCCTGTAGAAAGCGACGATGCTAGCGCTGGCGACGATGAGTTCGGCGGTGACTTCGGTTGGGGCATGGGTCCTGGTCGCATGGCTACTACATGGACAGCTAAGGCTGGAGTTAAGTACTACATCATAGCTCAGGGTCAGGGTACATTCGATGTTGCCCTCGGCGAGCCAGAAGAGTATGTTGGTACTGTGGAGACTCCTATCAACCTCAACGAGACACCAGAGTGGACTTGGGGTGTTGACGGCAAGCTCCCTGGCAACACTACTTACTACACTTACACAGCAGAGAAGGACGGAAACCTCACCATCTTCGTTTCTAACTGCGCTGAGAACCAGCTCTCAGTAGGTGAAGGTGGTTGGTACGACCAATACGTACACACTGATGGTCCTGCTTACACTGGTGAGATTAAGACTGAGTACGATTGGGTTGCTTGGACAGAGAACAATACGTTCGCTGTAGAAGCAGGTACTACATACTTCATTACAATCTTCGACCTCAATGGCGAGACTATCAAGGCTACGTTCACAGAGGGAGGAGCAGATGCTATCAACGGTGTTGCAGCTGACAAGGCTAACACTAACGTTTATAACGTTCGTGGCCAGAAGGTTGACGCTAACACGTTCCGTGGCATTATGATTAAGAAGGGTATGAAGGTTATTAAGAAGTAGTATGGAGGTGCGGTGTCCTCACCGCACAATCTAACGCAATAACCTATTAAAGAAGGCGACGCTCAAACCGATGAGCGTCGCTTTTTGCGTTCTTATGGAAACGACGCCCCATGGCGTCGTTAAACCGCCGCAAAACAAATATGTATAAAAAACAACCTTATTGTGCATTTTTCTTGTTATTTGTGTTGTGTTTTTTGTAAATATGTTTAACTTTGCAGCCGATAACCCTTTATTACCTTGATTAATAATCAATATAACATTATAAGCTTATGAATAGAAAATTCTACACAATGCTTGCCTCGCTTATTCTTTCTGTTGTGGGATGCCTGACGGCTTCCGCGCAGAATGCATTGGTACTTGAGACCAACGATGGCAAGACCTACAGCTATGTATTGGCAGAAAAGCCTCGGTTGACTTTCAGTGAGACCGAAATGCTCATCACTTCTGCCGACGCAAGTGCTTCGTTTACAAGAACGGATATCAAGAACTTCCGCTTTGAGGAGGTGGAAGTGGACGCCATCAGTGATGTGAAGACAGACGGTCAACGAATGAGCTACCTCGGTGGCGTGGTAACAGTACAGGGTGCAGAGAATGTAATCCTCTACGACATTTCGGGCAGACAGATTATGAGTAAGAGAGCTGCTGGCAATGGAAGCGTTAGCATAGACCTCAGCAGTCAGCCACAAGGCACATACATCGTACGCTCTGGTAAGCAGAGCCTGAAGGTACAAAGATAATTTGTCCAATGGAACCAAATAACCCAACAATTTTTATGAAAAAGATTTTTACCCTTATAGCATTCTTTGCTGTCAGCATGATGGCAATGGCACAGTCAACAATGGTCGTTACAAAGACCGATGGTTCGCAGATTAAGATAAAGGTTTCTGAGATTCAGGACGTCACTTTTCCTGAAGTCAGTGACCTGAATGTAGATATCAGCTATTACACAAAATACTGGCTTCACCCAGAGCAGTGGATGCAGCTTGAGGCCATCGCCACAAAGGACGGTTCAGAAGTCTATGCTGACATTCAGTGGCAGTCAACTGACGAGAAGGTCGCAACCGTTGACCCAGAAGGCGTTGTGACTGGTGTTGCTGATGGCAAGTGCGACATCTGTGCAGTCGTTGACGGTCAGAGCCTTGCAAGTATTGAGGTTAACGTTGTTGCAGAGCCACAGTTTGACCTTCAGGTTACAAACATCGGCAACCGTACTTGCAACTACTCAATCACTCCTAAGAACAACAACATCCGCTATTACCATAACATGCGCGTTCAGAGCGGCAGCTACAGTGTTGACAACTTCGACCAGTATGGTAGCGAGGAGCAGAACATGCTTCACTTTACTTACTCATGGTTTGACTTCGCCTCTAGTCTCTACGGCATGACAAGAGAGGAGTACATGAATACTCCTGGTATGCTTGCTTCTGGCAAGAAGATTGGTACCCAAGAAGATTTCTATTCTGACGGACTTGCCCCAGGCACTACTTACTGCTTCTATGCTTTCGGCTTGGACGAAGCTGGCAATCTTGTCACACCTGTAGAGGTGAAGAAGTTTGATACAACAAAGCCGGCATGGTATGCTGACCTCACTTTTGAGTGTAAGATTGACGAGATTAACGAGGCAGGAGCTAAGTTCACCATCACTCCTTCCGACCCTACAAAGCCTTATTTCGTATGTACACAGCGTGAATCATACGTTTCTTACTTCATAGAGAACGACAAGCTTAACGACATGGCTAACGATCTTGCCAAGAGTTTCAAGCCTGAAGTTTACAAGGAGGCTTATTGCGAAGGAACTTGCCAGCGCAGCACAGATGACTTCCTCGCTTCAGTTCGCAAGAACAACGATTATTACGTAATCGTCTTCGGTTACGATGATGGCCAGACATCTCCTGTAGCTCTCTTCAGGCTTCCATTCACAGAACTCTATAAGTAGCATAATGGAAATTAATACGATAATTCATTATGAAACGATTACTATTTTGTTTGACTCTATTGCTATCAGTCCTTGGCATTAAAGCCCAACAGCCAACACTCTGGTGGTATGGCACGGAGGCATATTTTGATCCTTTCGGCACAGGAATTCCAGGCACTCATGCCGCAGCAATCCATGTACCATACAAGGACTACTTGCATGGAGCCAAGCTTACGGCCATCAATATTCCTGTTTGCGACGCAGATATGTCTGACGTGGAGATATGGGTACGCAGCTCTCTTGACAGCGAAGAGACTCTATACAAGCAGGCAGTAAGTGGAACATACATGAAAGACAAGTATTTCCGCGCTGACCTTACCACGCCATATACCATCAGTAGCGATATATATGTGGGATATACCCTGAAGACAAAGACCGGAGTGGCCATTGGTGTTACCGACGGTAGTGCTCCTGGCTCACTGTATTTCTCGGAAGACGGCGAGAATTTCTTTGACTTTGCAGGTAAGGGTTTTGGCGTCTCTGCCATGCAGTTGCTCATCAGCGACCTGAACATTCCTGACTACAACGTGCGCTTTGACGCTGTGGCAAGCCAGGGAACAATCTGCAATGAGGTGACGAAGATTCCTGTTACCGTCCTCTCAGACTCAAAGAACGCCGTTTCGGAGATAGAATATACGGTTACCATCAACGGCAATGTGCAGACAAAGACTGCCATGGTCAGCATAGAATCAGGCATTGAGAAGAGCGCAGCTGCTACCGTAGAGTTCACTTCTCCAAGCGAGGTTGCTCCGTACGATGCAGTCGTAAGCATTACCAAAGTCAATGGACAGCCTAACCAGTACGCAGGAGAACCCGTTACCGTGAAGTGCGAGAACCTTCTTCGCAGGGCAGATCGCCGTGTGGTAATGGAGGAATACACCGGCACGATGTGTCCTTGGTGTCCTCGCGGTATGGTAGGCATGGAGCGACTTGCCAAGGATTTCGGCGACAAGTTCATCGGCATTGCCCTCCACCAGTTCCAATCTACCGACCCGATGTATCTGACAAGTTATGCCTCCTTCGGTTTCCCTGAAGCCCCAAACTGCGTGCTTGACCGTATGGAAATGATGGATCCTTACCTTGGCAAATACGATATAAATGGCGACATCTATCCTTACTATGGCATTGAGGAAGAAGTGGAAGCCCACTTGCAGATGGTCCCAAAGGTTGATGTCAGCGTGAAAGGCATCTGGACAAGTGCATCTCGTTCGCAGGTAAAGGCAACTGCAGACGTAGAGTTCCTCGGCTCTACTGGCAAATACAGCATTGCTTACGTCCTGCTCGCTGACAACGTTGGTAGCACTTCCTCTTCATGGATGCAGAAGAATGCGCTTTACGAATATACCGTAGATGAGCTCGGTCTCCATGCCGACGACCCATTGGTAGATTACTGCAAGGGTGGCAAGTATGGAAAACAGTACATCACAGTAACGTATAACGACGTAGCTATCAGCAGTTCATACGGTGGAACGGAGAATCTGGCAACAGCTCTCCCAGAGACATTCTCTGCTGGCGATCATGTCACAAGCGAATACGCTCTAGGCATGCCTACAAAGACCCTTTTGAAGAACGCCATTGACAAGAACCAGATTTATGTTGTAGCCCTTGTTATCGATGAGAACGGCTTCATTGCAAATGCCGCTCGCGCAAAGGTGCTCACTCAGGAAGAATCTGATGCTATTGAGACAATTCAGACTCCAACATCCAAGACAAATACTTCCTACAACCTCGCTGGTCAGAAGGTCAATGCCTCATACCGTGGCATCGTCATCAAGAACGGCAGAAAGGTTCTTAAGTAGTATTGGTAAAAATGAATTTGGGGGAAGCCATACACGGCTTCCCCCAAGTGTTTATTCCATTGTTCCGGTTATCTCGTAATCGTCTCCGTCAGTCTGGAGAATAATCTGTGCCAGGCCGTTGAATGTCTTGAGATTGAATTGCTTGCAGTTGTCTTCCGTAGAGCGTTCAGCATCGTTCCATGCGGAATCGCCATTGCCAACACCGATAATCCTTGCGTTGCCCGACACATTAATAATAATAGGGCAGCAAGCTGTTGGTACGATGCGGTTTTTCTTGTCGCGCACCTCTGCCGTTACGACGACGAGTTTGCCGATGCGTTCCTTCTGGAGAGTAACCTTCATAGGCTTATCGGTAGTAGCGATGGTCTCGGTGAGCTGCTTCTTTCCGTTCTTGTAGCCGATAGCCTTCATAGTGCCCGGCTTGTACTTGACAATCCAAGAGAGGTGACCGTTCTTCTGCATCTTCTTCTTGCCAGCCGACTTGCCGTTCACGAAGAGTTCCACCTCGTCGCAGTTAGAGTAGGCCCAAACGTCAATCTCCTCGCCCTCATGCCCCTCCAGGTTCCAGTGAGGCAGGAGGTGCAGCACAGGCTCGTTTGTCCACCAAGCCTTCAGGTAGTATGCCTCGTCCTTAGGGAATCCGCAGTAGTCGAAGATGCCGAACTCAGAGTTTGTTGCAGGGAAGACGAGAGGGTTTGATTCGCCACGATAGTCGAAACCTGTCCAATAGAAGCAGCCGAGCAGCCAAGGACGCTCGTCGTAGAATTTCCATCCGCGTTCTATGCGGTTAAAGGTTGAGTCGTTGTCAGCGCAGCGGTTGAAGGCTGGCATACGACCAGAAGGGTTGCGCTTCTGGAACTCGTCGTATTGGTCTTTTGCATAGTGAGGCATTTCCCCGTTCTCATGGAAATAGACTCCACGAGAGCCGCAGCCGCTGGTCTCCTCTGAACCGTAAGCAATGCGCTCAGGATAGTTCTTGCGGTGCTGTTCAATAGGGTTCTGCATCACGTAGTTGTATCCGGCAAGGTCTGCCTTTACCACTGGGAAAGGACCGCCTGAAGTGGCAACCGTAGATGGTCGGGTAGGATCGAACTGGTGAACATAGTCGCTCATGGTCTCTACGATCTTCGTGCCGCGTTCTTCCCATTCCACGCTCCATTCCTCGTTGCCTACGCTCCATGCCATGATGGAAGGATGGTTGCGGTCGCGGTCTATCATAGCCTTCAGCTGACCTATCTGATAGTCGTTTATGCCGAAGAGTCGGTTCTCCTCAACAACGATGATGCCGAGCGAGTCGCATACGCTTAGAAGCTGCGGCGAAGCAGGGTTGTGGGAAGTGCGGATAGCGTTGAATCCGAACTTCTTCAGCTGCTTCATGCGGTAGATGTTGAGGTCGTCTGGAATGGCGGCACCAACTCCAGCGTGGTCCTGATGCATGCAAGCACCATGAATCTTGAACGGCTTTCCGTTGATTGTCATGCCGCTGTCCTTGTTGAACTCAATTGTGCGGAAACCGTATTTCGTTTCAACGACATCGCAGAGTCGCTTGCCGTTGTAGAGTTCCGTGCGAACGGTATAGAGGTACGGATCTTCCGGGCTCCAGAGCCGAATGTTCTCATCCAGTGCAATCATGCAGGTAGGGTTGAAAGGTTGTTTTGGCTCCAGCTCCTTGTCGCGTATGCTTGCTGTCTTGGACTCTTTCACAACATTACCCTGCGCATCGATAAGCTTCACCTTGTAGTTGCAGAACATTCCGTCGTGGCTGTCATTCTCCACGCCGAAGCGCACTTTCATCATGTCCGTTCCATTACCTTCGCCCTTCTCGTATGTTATCTCGTGGCTGAAGGTCTTTATGTGGAGCATGTCGCTAACGTTTAGCCATGCGTGGCGGTAGATGCCGGCACCTTCGTAGAACCATCCCTCTTCAAGGCTTGCATCGACGCGTACGCAGATGAGGTTGACCCCCTCCGACTCCCCCACAGAGGTGAGGGAAGAACCGTCCGAATGTGGGGTCGAGAACTGCAAGTAGTCGGTGATGTCGTAGGCCCTTGATATGTAACCGCTTGGCTCACCGCCGAGGTAGAAGCCGTTCACCCATATCTGTGCGTTGCGGAAGATGCCGTCAAACTGAAGTTCGTAGTGCTTGCCCTCGTCGGATGGAGAGAGTGTGAAGGTCTTTCTGTACCAGCCGATGGAAGTTTCAGGATACTTCCAACCGACAGTCTTGTAGCCGTGGCTATGACTTGCCTCGCGAGCAAAGGACAGATCGACAGCCCAGTCGTGAGGCAGTGAGACGTTCTTCCACTCCTTGCCCCATTTCTTGGCATCAAACTTCTGCGAGTATGGTCCCTCGTTATGGATGGAGTTTGCCTTTGTCAGGTAGTTGAAGTACTCTGTGCCGCAGCCGAAGTCCTTCTTTGGGTCGCTGGCATCGCCGAAGGCAAACTGCCAGTCGCTATCAAGGCTGCGCTTTCTTGTTTCGTTGATAGTTTGCGCTACGATGAGAGCAGGCAGTAGCGCGGTGGTTAGCATGAAAAGAAGCTTTTTCATAAGTAGGTGTGTAAAATAATTCTATTTCTTTATGATTTTCTTTCCTTTTGATATTACTATACCTTTGTAATCATCGTCCACCTTCTCGCCCTTCAGGTTGAAGGTAGTAAGGGTAGGTTGCATTGCCTCAGGCTTCTGGTCAAATGAGAAAATGGAACTCGCCTTCTCATCTTCAACCATCAGTCTTTCGTATTCAAGGCAAGCCATGATATACGGTCCGACACCTTTGCCTTCGTTCGTTGCAATCTCTGTAGCGTCCTTGCCCCAGAGGTAGTATTGCGGTGTTCCGTCGCGATATTTGTTTCCACTCGCACCGAGACCCGCCGAACGACAAATCTTGCCGAGTGATGGTTTTCCGTCTGTTCCTTTTGTGATGAACACCTCCTGCACACCCTTGAAAGCCTTCCTTGCCACAGGCTCGTATGTTGACTTGTCAAGAAGTCCGAGGCGGCAGGCTTTCAGGTATGAGTAGGTGAACATGCACGATGCCGAAGCCTCGAAGTAGTTCTGCTTCGTATCCTTGGATATGTTCGTACCGGCAGCCTTGCTTGATTCGTACTTGCCCTTCATGAACTCCGTGCCTTCAGGATATTGGAGCAGCTGGCACCATACGCCTTTATGCTCGTCCTGACGTGCCTTCAGTCCGCTTGCCACGTCTTGAAGAATGTTCATAAGAGCCTCTCTGTCGTCACCCTCAGGCATGAACTCCAGTACATCGACAAGGGCTGCAAAATACCAGCCCATGCCTCTTCCCCAGAACTCCTGCGAGTGTCCTTCCTTTATGCTGAGCGTGGTTTTCTCCGTATGGTCTTCGTTCCATTGCTCCTTTGCCCAGAAGGCATTGTCGTCAATGGCAGCAGCCCAGGCATGATAGTTCAGGTGCTTCTCCGCATCCCATGTGTGGGCATGGATAGTCTTGAACTGCAAGGCGATTGTTTTCCATACGTCAGCCTCATTGGCAGGATTGAAGGCGTTAAGATATTCCGCCAGAAAAGCCGCGCCCATATATAGACCGTCGAGCCACATCTGGTTAGGATAACCCTTCTTATGGTAGAAGCCGCCCTTGCCCAGCTCCTGTGTAATCTTCGGATAGTCGGTAAGGAGATAGTTCGTCACCCATTCAGCCGCAGTCTTGTACTTAGAATTGCCCTTGCTGTCCTTCTCCCTTTCGTGTAGGTCAATGAGAATCTTGGAAGCAGCAATGGCATCAATGGAGCCATTGACAAATCCGTTGGGCGTAGGGCTGCTGGCATTACTGCTCACGCTCTTGTCGGCGTAGCCTTTTGCCAAAGCGTATGCCTGTTCGGCACTCTCGGCATATTCCGCCGCGTCCTTATATTGCTGGTAATACTTCAGCAGCGACTTTGCTACGAGGCCGCCGACATAGTCCCAGTTGCTGTTGGCGTAGCGTGTAGGATTCTCGTCGTGGCCCTTCATGGCACTTTCGCCGCGCGATTCCACCATTGGCTTCGACCATGTCGGGGTAATAGACTGCGTCAGCTGTCCCCAAATAACGCTTGGAAGCAGGCTGCACATTAGAATATAGATTATTTTATGCATAGATGTTTGTATATTATTTTCGTTTATTTGTTTCGCTGCTATATTTTTTAGACAAGAATTATCAACAATTCAAGTTTCGCAAGCTCCGCTCGCGAAGGCTAAAGGCTAAAAGCTAAAGGCTAAAGGCCTCCTTCCGAGAAAATGTAGGGCGAAGATTTCTGAGCCGCTTACAAACTGCAGGCAGCCTTTAGCCTTTACCCTTTAGCT
>JAZLKJ010000185.1:0-21540 GCA_045597565.1 Prevotella sp.
GCAGAAACCGTTATCGTCGTAAGTCCAATAGAAAGAGTTGCCTACGAGTTTCTTCTCTGACCAATTGTTATAATGGAGTTCCTTAACCTTGTTTCCCTTGGCGTCATAGGCCATCTCGCCAACATAGTTGTAAGATTCCCAACGACCAGTGTTGTTGAGCTTTGTAGGATTTCCGTTCACGAAGTCGGAATACTCAGTGACTTCAGACTCTGCCCAAGCGTTTCTGTCCCACGAATAGCGCACCTTCTTGAGAAGATTGCCGTTAGCATCATAGGTGTATTCCTTCTTCTCGTACTCTTCTGTAGATTCAAGAATGAGGTTGCCCTTGGCATCGTAAGTATAAGTTGTCAGGTCGTTGACATCACGGAAAGCGAGGTCAAGACCATCAAACAACCCGTACTGCTGTGAGCTCTTGCGAGCAAGTCTGCCAGTTGCGTCATATTCGTTAGTGGTATAACGCATGATCTCAATGCTGCCATCGGCACAAAGTCCGTAAACACCTTCACGGATAACCTTTCCATCCTTGTCGTAGAAAGGCTTTGTCCACTGGGTGACAACGTTGCCGCTTTCGCCCAAGGCATCGCCAATCACTTCTGTTTGGCGAAGGAGCATTCCAGGAATCTGTGCAAACATGCTGACGCTTGCAAAGATTGTTCCGAATGTAAGTAATAGTTTCTTCATATCATTATTGTTTTATTTTCTTGCCACTCTTTATCACGATGCCACGATAGTCCTTGCCTACGCGCTGACCTGCAAGGTTGAAGTAATTCTGCATTCTGCATTCAGAATTCTGCATTATCGGAGCTATTCCGTTAGCCTGAACCACCTGCTCTACGGCTGCGAGCGCATTAACCTTCTTGATGTTCTCGCGAGCAGTGCTTACGAGAATCTCCTTTGCCTGTTGCGGAGTGAGGTTCGGATTTGCCTGAAGCATGAGGGCTATGACGCCTGTGACTACTGGAGTAGCCATTGATGTGCCCTGCATATAGCCGTACTGGTAGTTCTTGTCGTTGTAGTCGTAAGCATGGGCAACAAGCTTCGTTCCGTAATCGTTAGAGGAGAGTGCGGAGATTGTCAAGCAGCCCGGAGCCGTAACTTCTGGTTTTGAGCGACCGTCAGGAGTGATGGCGTAGCTTGAGAAAGAGCTGAGCGCACCTTCTGTTTCATAGGAAAGCGAATACTCCTGTGAGTCGTTATATAAATAATATGTATTGCGCGTAGTATAAGCACCGACGCTGATGATGTCTCTCGCCGTGCCGCCAATTTCGCAGATGGTAAGGTCGCTGTCAGCATCTGTGAAGCCTGCCTGTTGCTTGCCCTGTACTTTATCGGAAAGTCCCAGTTTGCCTCCGTCAGCCCAGATGTTGAGCTTTCCCTTGCTGAGCGGAATAATCTGAAGGCCGAGAGCGTAGTTGTTGCGAAGATTCGTCACGCGAGACGAGATGACGACGTGAAGCTTGCCGTTCAAAGGACTAACCTCAGAAGCAACAAGTAGCTTGCCCGTGATGTTCTTTGAGAAGGAAACTGCCTGAACGTCTTCTGCGTTCTCGTCGGGATATTCCTTGCCGTTCACGCTTGCCATGCCTTCAAGGACGCAAAGTGTCTCAATGATGGATTTTGTTGTAGAGTTGTAGCACACAAGGTTTACCTTATAGTCAAGTCCCTTCTCACCCCAGAACTCAATGTCTCCACCGTAGTTTGATACTGTTGGAGTACTATGGAAATCCACGAAAGTCTGTAGTGGAGCGTCGTCTTTGTCTGCAAAATCCCAACCGAGATGGAACTTCTCCTGTATGTGGTTACCGGCAGAACCGACTATGATGAGGCCTTCGCCCTGTAGTTCGGTAAGCGTCTGGTCGAAGATGGAAGTGCCGTCGTGCGGCCCAGCCTGATTGCCGAGGCTCATGTTTATGACGCAAGGTTTGCCGACAGACTTAGCATAGTCGAAGATATACTTGATGCCATCAAGGATGTTCTGGTTGCCACGCTCGTATTCCTTCTTGCTGACAAGTACGATGTCTGCTTCTGGAGCTATGCCGACATACTTGGAATAGAGGGTAGTGTCGGCACCTGCTATTGTTGCCACCACATGGTTGCCGTGGGAGTTTCCTTCATAGTCACCGCCGGCAGCAAGAATTTCCTCAGGTGTTGTCAACTCCAGTCCGTAGTTGTAGTCGGCTGGCGACTGAGCGTCTTCGCGTGTTGTATATTGCTCCCATACGCGCTTTATACGGAGTGTCTTGCGTTGAGGATCGTAGAAGGCAGGATGTGTGTAGTCAAAGCCGGCATCGATGATGCCAACGACCACACCGTTTCCCTTCAGTGCGTCAAAGCCAGCCTGCTTCAGTATCATGGACTGTCCGTTGTGGAGAGCTTCAACCTGAATGTCAGCACGCACGCGGTCAATGGCATGGGCAGCGACAACACAAAAGAGAAAAATAGCCCCACAAGCTCCCCGAAGGGGAGATGCTAATAGTTTATGTAGTATAGTCATTTTTCACTTTTCATTTTTCACTTTTCACTTCATCAGCACCTTCTTACCATTCTTAATCACGATGCCACGATAGTTCTTGCCTACGCGCTGACCTGCAAGGTTGAAGTAATTCTGCATTCTGCATTCAGAATTCTGCATTATCGGAGAGATTCCGTTAGCATCAGTCTTCAATGGAGTGCCCGCGCAGTTGTAAACTTCGTTTGCGTTTGGATTATCGTAATCGTAAGCAGCAACATAAGCCACGAACTTCATGTTCTTTGCCTCCGTTGGGATTTCCAGAGGCAAGAGTAACTTTGTTCCGGCAGTTGACTTGATAGCCTCGGGAAGTGTGTATGTTGTCGTGTAAGTGTAGGTTTCGCCTTCCACGAGCTTGTCTGAAATATTAAAGCCCCAAGCGTTATTGCTGATTGTTCCGCGACAAACAGCGTTGTGTACATAGTCGGTGCCTCCAGATGTCTGGTAAGTGATGATTGAATCCTGTGCAATCATGATGTTGAGCACGGTTGTTCCTTCCGGCTTGCGATGGCAATGGATATCTACTTTGAGTTTTGCCTCACGCGTTGCCTCGTTGTAGTCGCTCGTCATGTCAAGTGTTACGTATGGCTCCTGATTGAGGGCATCAATGGAATTGTTCCAGATAAGCGTCTCGCCAGTATTGAACACCGGTCCAGGGTAAGTGTCATTAGGATTCTTCCAGCGGTTTATCATCACGGCAGGAGCGTATGTGCTGCTGCCATTGTTATAGAAGAAGCAGTACTCGCCGTCCTCGGTCATGGTAAAGTTGTCTGCCTGATAGCCGGCATGATGCGATACCTCAAATACCTCAATGCCGTTAGATTCAAGTTCCTCGATAGTCTTGTTCATGGCCCTATGACCTGTAGGGCAGTTTGAACAATGCTGACCAGTGAACGCCTCGATGAGTAGCCTCTTTGTCACGCTCTGGTCATACACAAAAACTTCCTCCAAGCAGTTGTTGTCTGAAAGGTCGGCATCTGCTGCGTCATTCGCGAAGACGATGTCTGAGATTGTCACGCTGACATTCTGGCGACCTTCGCTTGATGCCACCATCTTAGGGAGCTCTATGGTAAATATCGCATTTGGAGCAAGGTTTACATTTTCGTGTTGCTCTACGGTTTCCTCGCCATCGCCAACCTTCACCTTAGCAGTGAAGCTCTTGGCAGTAAGCGTTCCGAGGTTAAAGATTTGCGCCTCATGACCACCGTATTCACCGCCAGTTCTCATGAAACCAGAAGGAGTGAAAGTCTTCACCATAAGGTCGGCGATGTCAAAAGTTTCGCTTGTCACGAGACGAATGTTTGGCATACCGAAGTTTAATCCGTAAGTGTCAACCCACTTGCCGTCCTGATAAGCGTAAGAAATATTCTTACTTTCCTTCGTAAGGTCGTAAGAAAGCGGACTATAGGTTGTAGCAATCTCGTATGAGAAGCCTATGTAGAGGTTTTCCTCTGTGCCCTTCACTACGTAAGGAGCTGCGAAGGCAAAGTCTGTCCATGAGTTAGCCTTTGGTATAGTTGCATTTTCTACGGCAGCAAGGTTTGGACCATCTGGCGTTTCTCTTACGAACAGGTTGAATTTGCTGCCGTTTCTTGAGCCTATTACGGTCTGAATGCCACTGATCGTCTTGCCGGCAAGCATCTTCACCTTGTCGCTGTTGAGTCGGATAAGCTGACCTTGGGTTTCTGTAGTTCCTAATCGACGCACATTGTCACGTCCTGTTGTTCCTGTGGTGTAGCCGAATGTTGTGGCCAACGCGCTTGTACTTAGCGCAAAAAGAAAAGATAATAAGAGAAGAGTTTTATTCATGTCGTTTTTTTGTCATTACTAATTCACCTTTCGCAAGCTCAAGTTGAGCCTTTACCCTTTAGCCTTTAGCCTAGGCGAGCGGAGCTTGCGAAACACGATTTACAGGCGCAAAGGTAAAAAAAATCTTACTTAATTGCCAATTTTATGGGGAAAAAGTGTTCCAATCTTAATAAATGCTTTCTATTTCCTTCGTATTCTGAAGATTATGCTACGAAAATTTGCCAAATAGCTGCGGATTTTTTACTTTTGCAACTCCAAAATAAGCTCTGAATCCAACAGCTAAAAACCAAAACCCAAAACTAAAAACCATAATAATGAAACAACGAATACTCACTCTCTTACTCCTTTTCATCTCTTTGCCTATTCTTGCAGGCACCGAAAAATGTCCGCTACCACCACAGAACGTCAAGGCTACACTCTCTGACGATGGCAACAAGATAACAGTTTCCTGGGATGCTGTTACGCATACTGAGGACGGTTCTGAAATCGACAAGTCAAGGCTCACATACTATATCTTCGATGCTTACGGCAAGATCACCGACCCATTCCTTGCTACGACGAAGGAGTGTTCCTACACCTTTGACTATACCAATCTCAAGGAACAGGACTTCAAGGCGTACGAGATAACCGCTGGAGTGGGCGAGATGTATTCCGAGAGTTTCGTGGCATATTCCAACATCGTCATCATTGGTCCTGCCTATAAGTTGCCTTGGCAGGAGAGCTTCCCTGACGGCACCACACAACAGACGCTTTGGGGCATTACGCCGGAGACTACGAAGACCTGCTTCTACAAGGTCATGAAGGACGGCGACTGGGACGATCTCATCACATCGCAAGACGCTGACAACGGTTTCTTCCTCATGATGCCTACCACCGATGGCGACCGCTTCGGCATGTATTCCGGCATGATTGACATAAGCCAGGCTGAGCATCCTGCCCTTGAGTTCTATTATCAAGGTCATTCCGGCACCCTTGACCTATATCCTTTCACCTCGATAGACCTTTCGGAGAACACCGCTGACGGCTGGCAGTACTGCAAGGTAAACCTTGACTCCTACAAGGAGCAGCGTACCGTACAGTTCGTCCTCAACTTCATTTCCGACAATGCCAGCGCGGAGACAAAGGCTGTTGCCATAGATAACATTCGCGTCTTTGACGACGACGGCACGCCAGCTCCCGACTACGGTTCCGACAAATATCCAACCCCGACAGGCCTTACTGCCACCGTTACCAACGGTTTTGCCCACCTCACCTGGGACGCCATCGACATGACCGCCCTCACTTCCAGCACTTTACGCACCGAGGACTTTGAGAATCCAGACTACCCTTCCTTCGCTATAAACAACTTCGGCGGCTGGACTCTATACGACGGCGACAAGGCCACAGAATACAAGATTACCTCCATTCCGAACAATCCATACGTCGGCAGCAACAAGTCTTGGCAGCTCACGCAGTTTGAGCGTTCTGGTCTTGATGAAGACCTACGGCCGGACTTTGTGGGGCCAGACCTCAGTCCGTCTCTCCTCATCTCTTATTCCGCTTACGAGGCAAAGACCGACAACTGGCTCATCTCCCCAAAGCTCACAGGCGAGGAACAGACTATCTCCTTCAGCATTAAGGCGTTCAGCATCGCTTACGGCAAGGAGACGTTTGAGGTACTCTACTCTACAGGCGGCAAGAACCCGACCGACTTCATCAAGCTTCCAGACCCTGACCATTACGACACCGAAGGCATTGGCGAGGACTGGACCGAATGCCGCTTCACGCTACCTGCTGGAGCAAAATACTTCGCCATTCGTCACACCACAAGAAATAACTGGGCACTCATGCTCGACAATATCACCTTCATTCAGGGCTCTGTCCTTCCTGCTGACTGTCAGTTGCTAGGCTACAACATCCTTCGCGACGGAAAGAAACTCAACGATGAGCCTATCACGGCAACTACCTATGCAGATGCCAACCTCCCTGTTGGCACTTACGACTATCAGGTGGCAGCCCTCTACACCGTCGGTCAGTCACGTTATTCCGAGGCAGTCTCTGCGAAAGTAGCCGATGCAACAGCCATCAGCACCCTAGAACCCACAAAACCTCAAACCCTCAACTCCCCAATCTACAACCTGAGTGGAGAGCGAGTAGGACAAAGGAACGTTACTCGTCCGGGCATCTACATCGTCAATGGAAGGAAGGTAGTGAAGTAAAAAGCGCATTGTAACAGTAGTTTATAAGGAATAAGAGTAATCTTCCTATGGCAGACGGATTGTGAGGCTTAGGAAGACGAATCGTTCTCTTATAAGAAAAATATTTTTTTCTTGCAAGAAATTATTTTTTTTCTTGCAAGAAACTGACTCATAATTCATAGGAAGACGAGTTGCCTTCCTATGAATTTTACCATCTCTTTCAATTGAATTTACCATGAAACTAATGGCAATATGGTGCTGAAACGAGTGATTTTTAGCTTTTTTTACCCTTGTAAGGCAGAATAATTGAAAAAGATTATGTATTCTCAAATAAAAACTGTAAATTTGCGCTCGCTAAGGATGAAACAAATTACGCATAGAGCGCATCTTTCCTTACATAACTACCGCGAAAGGTGCATATACCACATAACCCTTGTGGTTAGTGATCGATTGCCTCTGTTAGGTAGAATAATCGGCGACAGCAACACTGAAGCAAGCATAGCGCTGACCCCCTTAGGAAGGTTAGTGCGACAAGCCATACAAGACATCCCCACGCATGAGAAGCGGAAGGGCAATGACGTGCAGGTTTTAGCAGCAGTCACAATGCCAGAACATGTGCACTTCGTGCTCTTCGTACGGCAGCCTATGAAGGAGAAGTTAGGCATGGTCATTCGCGGCTTTAAGCAAGGTTGCAATAAAGCACTTCGTCTGTGGCTCGCTAATGCGGGGCTGTATGCAGGGGAATACGAGAACGGCGCTGAGCTTGAGAAGCTCGCTATACCTAACTGCGACGAGAACCTCAAAGCAGCCAACGCTGAACCCCTCAAAGCCAGCAGTGAGATGGCAGTTTCGCTTTCTCCGTCAGGTAAAAGGAGCAACATTTGCTCCGACGCCCTCCCCAAAAATGCCGAATCACTCCCCCACCCTCTCGGTCCCGACGGCGAAGCCTTCGTACGACAGCTGAGAGCACTGAGGTCTGAGCGCATACTGCAAGGACACGCCTTGTTCGAGGCGGACTTCGACGAAACGCGACTGCGAAGGAAAGGGCAGCTGAATGCCATGATCCGCTATGTGCACAACAACCCTGAGCACAGGTGGTTGAAACAGCATAAGCCGCAATGGCTGAAGCCTATGAGAGGCATCATGATTGCCGGGCGCAATTATGATGCCATCGGAAATGTCAACCTTCTGGGATTGTCTCGTTGGCAAGTCTTTGTGCGCAGTCGCTGGACGGACAGTGAGCGTCGTAACTATAAGAATGATTGCGTGGTGAAGGCACGAAATGGCTATGCACTGGTATCGCCGTTCATCAGTCCGCATGAAGCGGAGGTGCGCGACTTCTGCCTGAAGGAAGGGCATTCCGTGATAGTCTTGACAGACAACGGCTTCTCCGACTTCGCCCAATGTCCAGGAGGACTCTACGACTACTGCGTACGCGGTCAGGTTCTTATACTTGCAGAGAGCAGTCTTCCGCACATAGAGCGCAAGGGCAGCATCAGCAGACAGGAATGCATGCAGCTGAATGCCATGGCGACAGAAATAACATCTGAAGGATGAAACAAACAATTATATAACTAACTTATAATACCAACACAAAAATACTATGAAGAGATTCCTATATAGCTTGCTATGTACATTGCTGTGCGTAGCGGCTAATGCACAGTTTGACTCAGCCCCAGCCTTCCCAGGTGCAGAAGGATATGGTCGTTATACCACAGGTGGACGTGAAGGAACTGTGTATCATGTGACAACACTGGAGGATTATTGCGATAATAAAGATTATACTGTCGGAGGTACAGATGCAGATAAAGATACGGCAATTCCAGGCTCTCTTCGTTATGGAATAAAGCAATCAGGTGCCCGTATCATTGTCTTTGACGTGGCTGGTACAATCGAACTGAAAGCTCCGCTGAAAATTCAGAACGATAATATCACGATTCTTGGTCAGACAGCTCCTGGCGATGGTATCTGTCTGAAGAATTATACGTTAGGCATCTTTGCGAATAATGTTATTGTTCGTTATATCCGTTGCCGTATGGGTAATGAAGGTCGCAGATATTGGAATAATGGAACAGCACTGACAGGAACTGACCAAGTTTTCGAGGATGATGCAATGAATGGTTATCAGAAAGATGATGCCACTAAAAAGAATATTATCATTGACCATTGCTCTATTTCATGGAGTGTAGATGAATGTGCATCGTTCTATGGAAATAAAGAATTTTCATTGCAGTGGTGTATAATTTCAGAATCATTGCGTAATGCAGGTCATACAAAAGGCAACCATGGCTATGGAGGTATCTGGGGCGGTGAAAAGGCTTCTTTCCACCATAATCTTCTTGCAGACCACGACTCTCGTAATCCACGCTTTGACCATGGTTATGTCTCAACTCTTGCAGGGCCTGTTGATTACACAAATAATATTGTTTACAATTGGAATGGCAACTCCACATACGGTGGTGAAAATAAAGCAGGTTATGCTGCCAAGCAGTTTAACATGATTAACAATTACTACAAGCCTGGTAATGCTACGGCTAGCAGTAAACAAAACCGTTTGCTTAACCCAACCACGTCATGTAGTAATTGTGGTAGTGGATGTGTGCCGGGCAAATTCTTTATTAGTGGCAATAAGGTTAATGGTAATGATGCAAGTATCAGTACAAACAATATTGCATTTGATAGTGGTTATAATTTATCATCGTTCAGTACAAACTGTGTATTGAATTCAAAAGCAGTTTCTTCTGATCGTGATTTCTCTTCATACAATACAATATCAAATCATACTGCCGACAACTCATATTCTCAAGTTCTTGAGTATGCAGGTGCCTCTTACAAGCGTGATGCAGTTGATGCTCGTGTTGTAAATGATGTCAAGAACAAAAGTACTTCATACACTACAAGCAATAATAAAGGCACAAATGGCGCAACAGGTGGTTTTATAGATATGCCTTCCGACGTTGGAGGCTATCCAACTCTCACAGGCACTAAGGCTACTGACACCGACGGTGACGGCATTCCAGATGAGTGGGAGGATGCGCATGGTTTGAATAAGAACTCTGCTGCTGATGCATTGACTAAGACCCTTGACTCTCGTGGTTATTATACTAACCTTGAGGTCTATGCCAACTACCTCGTTCAGCATATCACCAAGGCGGAGCGTGCTGGTGCTACAGAGACTTTTACAGAGTATTATCCTTTGGATGATGATCCTTCTGCTCTCTTTCCAACAACAATTACCGCTTCTACAGAAAGCGTCAGCATAACCGGAACAGGAACTGCTACCGTAACACTCTCTTCTAATAACACAGAGGGCGCATACAGCATTTCTTCTGCTCCTAATTCTGCCGTTGCTACTGCGTCTATCAATGGAAATACTATCACTATTACTGGTGTTGCAGCAGGAACTACTTCACTCACTGTCACTCAGGCTGCAGGCTCTTCACACGCAGCAGGTACGAAGACTATCAGTATTACGGTTAGTGCGGCGCAGGGAGCGACTTCTACTATATTCTCTTTGAATGTTACTTCTTCAAGTACTCTGAGTCTTGATTATCAAAAGAGTAGTTCTATTGCTGACTATGCAACAATAGAAGGTGGTACTGCAACTGTTTATAATGGCAAGAATAATACTGCTCAGAATATGGTTTCTGGTCAGGCTGTAAATCTTGGTGGCAGTAGTAGCAGCTATCTTAAGATTGAGTTAAGTGATGGCAAGAAACTTGCAACAGGTGATGTTATCACAATTACAAATGCAGGCAATTGGAAGGTTTCTTCTTCTGATTCTAATAGCGGTGCAACTACCATTACAACACCTTATACCGTTAAAAGTACGGATGCAATTGTCGGAAAAAGCGAGATTTACATCTTCAAAACAGGAACATCTGGTGATCCTTCTTCTATCAAGACACTGACTATTACTCGTGGCGATGACAGTGGTGAAACTCCTGATGATGACGACGATACTATCGAAGATCCAGACCCAGATCCAGTTGCTGTAAAGCCTGCGGCAAAGAAGGCTTATGACTTCGTTGTTGGTCGTGATGGAACGATGGATGAGGCTATTGCTGCGGCAAATGCATGGACTGGTAGTGGACGTTATCTTATCTTTGTGCCTGATGGAACATATAATCTGACAGGTACAAGACAATGGACTCTTGGCTCAGATAAGAGTGCAATGACTGGTTTTGATGGCACTACGGTTCAGCCAGGTTCATCCTTCAACAACAATGCTACATGGCTTGAACGCAGTAATGTTTCTATCATTGGACAGAGTATGCTAGGTACGAAACTTCAGAACAAACCTAACTTCCCTGGCATTTCTTACACCTCAACATTGGAGATACGCAGTGGAAAAACAAACACCTATATCCAGGATTTGACTCTGTATAACAACTATGCTAATGGTGCCAACGACAAGGGTGTGGCTGTTGCGTTCTACGACCGTGGCACAAACACTATCGCTAAGAACCTGAACGCTTGGTCTAATCAGGATACATACACATCTGCGGCTACTCGTTGCTACTACGAGACATCTAAGTTTGCAGGTACCGTTGACTTCATCTGCGGTTCGGGTGATGTGTGGTTTGAAAAGTGTGACCTCATTATAAACGACCGTAGCGGCAACGTGATTACTGCTCCTTCAACAAAGGCTGATGAGCTTTGGGGTTACGTCTTTAATCACTGTACGATATCAAAGGCAGAAGGAGCGACAAAGGTGACAGACAAGAACTGGGATCTTGGTCGCCCTTGGAAGGAAGCACCTGCATCTACATTCCTCTATACAAAGATGAATGTTCTTCCTAAAGATGCTGCATGGACAAACATGAATGATGGCCTTGCAATCCGCTTCCATGAGTATGGTTCAACAAACTCTTTTGGCACTCTACTTGATTTGACATCACGAAGCGTTTCTGCATGTAAAGGTGCAAAGGCAGACAAACCAGTACTGACAGAGGCTCTGGCTTCTAAGTATAAGGTAAGCAACGTGCTGGCAGGTGACGATAACTGGGATCCTCGTGCATTGACATTGCAGACAAATGTAACTGGCGTACAACTTAACGGCAACACGCTCTCTTGGGATGCCAACGACTATGCTCTCTGCTGGGTAGTGTTCAAGGATGGTGTGTTCTATGATGATGTTATAGAAAACTCTATCACGTTCTCTGAGTCTGGCACATACACCGTTCGCGCAGCTAACAGCATGGGCGGACTTGGTGAAGAGAGTGCTGGCGTGCCATATACAGATCTTACAGGTGGCGGCGCGGCTCTCGCTTTCACAGCAGCTGTTCAGGGTGGTAGTAACGCAGCTGGTTCAACATTGAATCAGGAGACTCACTACTACAACAACTGGGGAACTTCAGGATGGGCTGCTCAGGCTTATATCGGCTTTAATGTTGCTGTTCCTGCAAGTAAGCAGGTTAAGAGTGCTACGTTGAAGTTTACTTCTTATTGTGGCGGTAATTATGACAATCGCAGTGTGGATGTTTATCTTCTCGGCAAGGATGCTACAACTGCATTCGATACTAATAACATGTCTTTGTCTGCGGCTATCGGAACAAAGGTTTCTACAGAGACTGACAACCGCACAGAATCAACAAAGACTATAGAACTCGGTACTGATGCTATTGCAGCTCTTAACAATGTCGTTACTGCCGATGCAACATCACCTGTAATATTCCAGTTGGGAGGTGCAGCGGCTGGTGCTACACTTTACGGCTATGCTTCAACAAAAGCTCCGACGCTCGTTGTTGAGTTTGAGGATATACCAACACCTGCTGTAACAAGTATTACCGTTTCTCCAGCAAGTAAGACTATCGAGGTTGGTGAAACATTACAACTTTCTGCAAATATTCTGCCTACCACTGCTAACCAAGATGTTACTTGGAGTTCAGAGAATACTGCTATTGCTGAGGTTGATGCTTCTGGCAAGGTTACCGCAAAGGCTACGGGTAATGTAAAGATTATCGCAACTGCTGCTGACAGTAGCGGAAAGTCTGACTTCTGTATGGTTACTGTGATTGCTAAGCAGAGTGGTGGTAGTGGCAATGCTACATTCTATCCTAATGATTTCTCTTCAAAAACAGGAAGTAACACTAAGGATGGAGTAACACTAACGCTTAAAGTTGAAGGATATAATGATAGTTCCCATGGCAATACAATGAAGTGTAAGTCAGATGGCAACACTCTTACATTCTCAAGTGATGTAAATATAACATCTATTGTAGTGAATTGTAATTCACAATACTCTACTAATATCAGTAAAATAAAGGCTACACCTGATATTGGAAATATTGTAAAGAGCACCACGAATTATACTTACACTTGGACAGGAAATGCTAAGAATATAGTATTGACATTTGGACTTGAAGACGGTCAAAGTGATTATCAAAGTGTATATGTTTCAAGCATTGTTGTTATTACTGCCACTTCACCATCAACCCCTCAAACCATCACGAAGTACATCTCTTCTGCCGAATGGTCATCATTCGTGCCGAGTGAGAATGTCGTAGTGCCAGAAGGTGTTACTGTTTACTATGCTAAGACTGGTTCTTACAATGGTAGCAGCGTGGTTGCTGTGCCTGTAGAAAAGGGACAGACGATTGCTAAGAATACTGGTTTCTTCATAAATGGTAGTGAAGGTAATCATGAGTTTACGGTTTCTACCGTTGATCCACTGAACATTACTGACAATATGCTATCGTGCGGTGCTAATAGTCCTATAGAAAACGGAAGCCTTGTCTTCGGTCGCAACTATATCAATGATGTTCTAACAGTAGGCTTCTTCCCTCTGACAAGCTACGATATCAGTCTTCCTGAAGGCATTGTTTATATTGACGGTACGAAGTTGCCGCAGTATCAGCAAGCTAAGGCTATCTCTGTTGTCTTTGATGTCGAAAAGCCTACGGCTATCATGCCTATGCAGAATGCAGAGGGCAAGGTGCAGAACTACTACAATCTTAGCGGTCAGAAGGTGAACAGCAACTACAAGGGCATTGTAATCATTAACGGCAAGAAGGTATGGAAAAGGTAAAAAGAACTTATAGACAGCCTTCAGTCAAGATTCTTGTACTGAAGGCGGAACACGCCTTGCTTGCTGGAACAAACACAATTCCCACAGGCGATGGCGGAATAGGCGGCAACGGCAGTGGCGGTGGAGCAGGATGGCTTGCACCTTCTCGACGCCAAATCATAGATGACGACTACGAGGAGGAAGAGGAATGGTAATCTTTGGGTGCGGTGAGGGCACCGCACCTCCATAATAATACTCTCCCTGTAACCTTATCTCGGTGTCAGTACCAATCGCAAGCCGAGATAGAAATGGGCGAAGGCTGAAGAGGAATTGGCGCGGCGGGTGGTGCGGCAGTCTTTCTGATTGCTGAACCAGCTGCCGCCTCTATATACGCGGTAAATGCCTGTCTGTGGACCTGTAGGATTCGTCTGTGAACCGGATGGATAGTCGCCATAGAGGTCCGCACACCATTCCCAGACGTTGCCCGACATGTCGTAGATGCCAAGTTCGTTTTCCTGTTTGGTAGCTACCTGCTGCGTTTCCTTCGCATTGTCGTTGAACCATCCGAAGTCCCACAGGTCGTTTGTTCCAGCGTATGTATTCGTATGGTATTTTTTTGTTTTTGCGCCGCCGCGGGCAGCAAACTCCCACTGCGCCTCGGTAGGCAGAGAGAATTGGAGACCGGTTATAGCCGAGAGTCGCTGGCAGAAGAGTTGGCAGTCGTCCCACGATACTTCTTCCACAGGTCGGTTGTCCCCTTTGAAATTGCTCGGATTATACCCCATGACAGCTTCCCAAAGTTCTTGCGTGACTTCCGTCTGCCCGATATAATAGTCTGAAAGGGTGACACTATGTTGTGGCTTTTCGTTGTCATCCACAGCCTGATGTAATGGGCTGCCCATAGTGAATGTGCCGCCCTTCACAGGTACCATCCTGAAGCTTACGCCTTTGGCGGTAACGGTGAGCAGGTCGCCGCCATTGTCCATTACTCCGCGTACGACGGTCTCCTTGTTGTCCTCCACCTTGACCTGCTGGCGGAAGTCGTTGAAGCCTTCTTTTCTCAGTATGACGGTATAGTTGCCGGCGAGCATGTTCTCCAGGATGTTCGGAGTCTTTCCGTATGAAATGCCATTTATAAAGATCTCTGCTCCCATTGGGTTTGACTCTATGGAGAGAGCACCGTAGAGTGGGGTAGGAGTGACGGTGATGGTCTGGTTCTGACAGTTCTTTACTTCGATAAACTGTCTTGCCGGGCGATGACCATAGAGAGAAGCTTCTATCTCGTAGATGCCGTCGGTGAGATAGAGTGTTGTCGTGCCCTTGCCCTTTACCACGCCGCCCACCTTGACATCGGCATTCTGTATGGTGACAACCTGCACGGAGGCGAAGTTTGGTGATAGACTGACATTCAGCGGCGTGCGACTCTGATTGACGGTCACGCTGCCCTCAGCATCCTTGTAGAGGTCATGGGTGAGACGGTAGCTGACGTTCGTATTCAGTTGGTATCTCTTTGAAAAAGGCGTCGTGCCCTCTTCCTCGCCGTCGAGATAGACGCGGCAGCCCTGCGGGTCGGAGTTTATGATAAGGAAGCCAGAGTTGGAGACTTGCGAGAAGCCTGAAGCGGATGCTTCTGGAACGGGGGAGGAGATGGTGAGGCGATAGGTCTGTAGCCGCTCAAGGGGTGTCTGGAACTCATATATAATAGGAAGGAACTTCGGTGCATGAATCTCAAGATAAGAAGCACCGCCAGCGAGATAGACCCAGTATTCGCTTACATAAGGCACAACCTTCACGACATCGCCGAAGAACTGCACGCCGTCAATCGCCAGGCCTACCTTTACGAGTGCGCAGCCGTTGTTGTTGGCATCGTTTACCCTCTGCGTACGAGCCGAGAGGTCGATGTCGTCGCTGACAAACGATTTTATGCGCAGCTCCTGAGCGTTTAGGGTAATGCAGAATGCAGAAAGCAGAAAGGCACAGAGTAGTCTTTTCATCAGTTCAGTTTCTCCTTCCATTCTTCAATTTGCATTGCAAGGTCTTCCCATTGCTCCATTTCCTTGGAGAGTTTCTCCTGGAGTTCTGTGTATTCATTGACAAGCTTCATGTCGCTGGCATGGGCTGGATCCATTAGAATCTCGTCAAGTTCTGCCTGGCGCGACTCGAGTTTCTCGATATTTCCCTCGCAGACGGCAAGCTGCTTCTCAATCTTGTTTATGCGCTTCTGTATCTCCTTGCGGGCTTCGTAGGAGAGGGACCGACCTCCCCCGTCCCCTCCACGAGGAGGGGTGGTTTTGCCACCTGAAAAAAGATGATCAAGGGTAGGGGAACTACCCTCCCCCTTGTGGGGGAGTTGGAGGGGGACTTTTGTTTGAAGGAAGTCGTAGATGCCGCCGAGATGCTCCTTCACCTTACCTCCGCCAAACTCATAGACCTTCTCCACAAGACCGTCAAGGAACTCACGGTCGTGGCTTACCACGATGACTGTTCCGTTGAACGCCTTGATGGCATCTTTCAGCACGTCCTTCGACTGCATGTCAAGATGGTTTGTCGGCTCGTCCAGGATAAGCAGGTTGACAGGTTCAAGAAGCAGCTTTATCATAGCCAGACGACTACGCTCACCACCACTGAGCACTTTAACCTTCTTGTCAGAAGCCTCGCCGCCG
The DNA here is from genome assembly GCA_045597565.1 of Prevotella sp. Taxonomy (GTDB): domain Bacteria; phylum Bacteroidota; class Bacteroidia; order Bacteroidales; family Bacteroidaceae; genus Prevotella. The sequence goes on from JAZLKJ010000185.1 coordinate 16,168, forward strand.
AACATGAATGCGCCGAGAATATCGCGAATCTTCAGGCGAATCTCGCCCTTAGCCACATTGTCAATAGTCTGGAAAACGGTGAGTTCTTCGTCCAAGAGCTGAGCCTGGTTCTGCGCGAAATAGCCAATCTGTATGTTATGACCAATCTTGAGGTTTCCCGTGAAAGGAATCTCGTTCATGATACACTTTACGAGTGTAGATTTTCCCTCGCCGTTCTTACCCACGAAGGCAACCTTCTCGCCACGCTTTATGGTGAAGTTCACATGGTCGAAGACGGTGTGAGCGCCATAGTCCTTGCGCACCTCGTCGCTGATTATCGGATAGTCGCCGCTGCGCTCTGCAGGTGGGAACTTTAGGCGCAGGGCAGAAGTGTCAACCTCATCAATCTCTATCGGCACAATCTTCTCCAGCTGCTTTATACGCTGCTGTACCTGAATGGCCTTTGTGGCCTGATAGCGGAAACGCTCCACGAAAGCCTTAATGTCCGCAATCTCCTTCTGCTGGTTCTCGTAGGCACGAATCTGCTGCTCTCTTCTCTCCTTGCGAAGAACGACGTACTCGTTGTACTTCACCTTATAGTCAATGACGTTGCCGCATGAAATCTCCAGCGTGCGGTTAGTAACATTATTTATAAATGCACGGTCGTGGCTCACCATGACAACCGCCTTTGCCGACTGAGCGAGGAATTGCTCAAGCCATTGGATACTCTCAATGTCGAGGTGGTTTGTCGGCTCGTCCAGGAGAAGGACGTCAGGCTTCTGTAGAAGAATCTTTGCCAGCTCGATACGCATACGCCAACCGCCGGAGAACTCGCTTGTTGGTCGCTCAAAGTCTGAGCGCTGGAAACCGAGACCCATCAGCGTGCGCTCTATCTCAGCCTCGTAGCCGTCAGCACCGAGCATCATGTAGCGCTCATGCTCATGAGTGAACTTCTCCACAAGAGCCAGATAACTTTCGCTCTCATAGTCAGTTCGCGTAGAAAGCTCCTCCTGCATACGGTCTATCTTCTCCTTCAGTTCTGTATTTCCGGCAAAAGCCTTTCGTGCCTCCTCGCGTACGGTAGTGTCGTCCTGAAGAATCATCACCTGTGGCAGATAGCCGATAGTTGTATCTGTGGGCACAGAGACAGAGCCGCTGGTAGGCTGCTGTTTGCCACAGAGAATCTTGAGCATGGTCGATTTGCCCGCTCCGTTCTTTCCGACAAGCGCTATGCGGTCGCGGTCGTTGATAACGAAACTGGCATTCTTGAAGAGCGGCTTCACGCCGAATTCTACGGTGAGATTATCTATTGAGAGCATGGACTATTGTAATTGATAATTGAAAATTGATAATTGAAAATTATTGGACGCCCAGTACTTTTCAATTTTTCATTTTTCTCTTTTCTCTTTTCACTTTCACTTTTTAGTGTTTATTTCGTGCGCAAAATTACTATAAATTATTGATAATAAAAAGATTTTGAGTGAAAATCATTTGTTTGCAGTGCTAATCTTTTAGCCGTGTTAAGTATTTTTAAGTGGAAAAGTTTTGTTTGTTTGTCAAAAAGTAGTAATTTTGCACCTAATTTAGGGAATTAAAATGATACGAGATGCAAATCCTCGCCCTACAACAAAAAAGATCAAATCTTGAATAAGCGAAACTATCAGAAAGAACTCGACCTGCTCATTGCACGCCTTCAGGAAGAAGGTGCGATAAGCGCAGAAACAGCCCCATCGCTGCTTCTCCACTCTTGCTGTGCTCCGTGCAGTAGCTACACACTCGAATATCTGAGCCGCTATTTCCGCATCACGGTCCTCTACTTCAACCCGAACATCATGAGGAAGGAAGAATATGAGAAGCGCGTGGCAGAGCAGCAGAGGCTGATTCAAGAGATTACTCCCCCTCTAACTCCCCCACAGGGGGGAGGACTGAATGCCGCTGAAGAAATATCCTTCGTTGCCGGTCGTTATGAGCCTCGAGAGTTCGTAGAGGCTGTCAGAGGCTTGGAGCAAGAGCCGGAAGGTGGAGCGAGATGCCGCGTGTGCTACCGACTGCGACTGGAAGAGGCGGCGAAGGTGGCGAAGGAAGGTGGCTTCGACTACTTCTGTACTACGCTGAGTATCAGTCCGCTGAAGCATGCCGACTGGCTGAATGAGATTGGCGAGGAACTTGCCGAAAAGTATGGCGTAAGCTGGTTGCCGAGCGACTTCAAGAAGAAAGGCGGCTACAAGCGATCTATCGAACTATCAAAAGAACATAACCTTTACCGACAGAACTTCTGCGGATGTGAATATTCCAAGAACAACAAAAACTAACTATGACAATATCAGAAAATACAGGACTTATACTGGAAGGCGGCGGCATGCGCGGCGTGTTTACCTGCGGCGTGCTCGATGCCTTCATGAAGCACGAAATGTGGTTCAACTACGTCATCGGCGTGTCGGCAGGTGCCGGAAACGGTGCTTCATATATGAGTCGGCAGATACGCCGTGCGCGCTGCTCCAATATCGACTTGCTGAAGAAGTACGACTTCATCGGTTTCAAGCAGCTGCTGCGCAAAGGAACAATCTTCGATATGGACCTTCTCTACGATAAGTTTCCTAACGAAATATTCCCTTACGACTACGACGCATATCGCGCTAACCCAGCTGTCTTTGAGATGGTTACGACGAATTGCATAACCGGTCGTGCCGAGTATTTTACCGAGAAAAACGATTCGGAACGCATGCTTAAGATTCTGCGTGCCAGTGGCAGTCTGCCTTTCATCAGCAAGATGGTGGAGATAGACGGCGTGCCGATGCTCGACGGCGGTCTCGTTGACTCCATTCCTTTGCAGCGTTCCATGAATCTCGGTCACGAGACAAACGTCGTAATCCTTACCCGAAATGCAGGCTATCGCAAGAAGGAAAAAGACCGCAAAGTGCCGGCATTCATCTACAAGAAATACCCACGCCTGCGCCTCGTGCTCTCAAGTCGTGCAAAGGTCTATAATAAGCAACTCGCCCTCGTGGAGCAGATGGAAGCAGAAGGCAAGGTTATTTGCATCCGTCCGGAGAAGCCAATAGAGGTTGACCGCATAGAAAAAGACATAGAAAAGCTGGAACGTCTCTATCAGGAAGGCTATCAATTAGGCGAGAAATTCTGCAAAAAGTATGGTCGATAGATGATAAATGATAAATCTACAGCCGTATTTTGGCACAAAAGTTGCTTATAATGAAATAATTGTGTAATTTTGCGCCCTAATTGTGCATACGAATAAAAATATAAATACGAAAAGAAAATGAATATTACATTTGAAAATCCTGACAAGATCAATGGTAAATTGACTCTCGTCGTAGAAGAATCAGACATCGCTCCTCGTGTGGAGAAGGCTCTCAAAGACTATCGCAAGCGCGCTAACATCCCTGGCTTCCGTCCAGGTCAGGCTCCTATGAGCATGCTCAAGCGCCAGTTCGGTCCTTCTGTCAAGATGGAAGAGACTTACAAGTTCATGAGCGAATCACTCAACAACTACATCAACGAAAACAAGATCAACGCCCTCGGCGAACCACTTCCAAACGAGGAGGCTGAGCAGGTTGACCTTTCAAAGGACGGTCCATACACTTTCGTATTCGACATCGCTGTTGCTCCAGAGTTCGACGTAGATCTTACTGCTGACGACAAGCTCGCTCACTACTCTATCGAGCCAAGCGAGAAGGAAGTAGAGGAGCGCATCAATGTTCAGCGCGGTCAGTTCGGCAAGCAGGTCAACGTAGAGGAGTATCAGGCTAACGATATGCTCCGCGGCGACCTCCGTGAGCTTGACGCTGAAGGCAACACAAAGGAAGACGGCATGACAGTTTCTGAGGCTGTCCTCATGCCAACATACTTCGCTAACCAGGACGAGGCTAAGAAGTTCGACGGCTGCAAGCTTGGCGACATCATCACTTTCAACCCAAAGAACACTTACCAGGACCGCACTGCTGCCCTCGCTTCTCTCCTCAAGATTTCTAAGGAAGAGGCTGAGAAGGTAGAGGCTGACTTCTCTTTCCAGATTACAGAGATCTCACGCCATCAGGACGCTGACCTCGACGAGGACTTCTTCGCTCAGGCTTGCCCAGGCAAGGACATCAAGACTGAAGAGGCTTACCGCGTAGAGGTTAAGGAAAGCCTCGCACAGCAGTTCGCTTTCACAGCAGACCAGCAGTTCCACGTAGATCTCCGCAAGCATCTTGAGGAGAAGGTTGGTGAGCTCACTTACCCAGAGGCTATCCTCAAGCGCTTCATGGCTGCCCGCAACAAGGACAAGGACGCTAAGTTCATCGAAGACAACTTCGCTCCATCAATCAAGGAACTCACTTGGAGCCGCATCAAGGGTACGCTCGCTCAGAAGCTCGGCATCCAGATTGACCAGGAAGACGTAAACGCTACTGCTAAGGAAATGTGCCGCATGCAGTACGCTCAGTACGGCTACGGAAACCTCCCAGAGGAGTTCTACGAGCAGGGCGCTCAGGAGATGCTCAAGAAGGAAGAGCAGCTCAACAACGTTATCGAGTTCGCTGTAGAGAACAAGCTCGTTGCTAAGGCTAAGGAGGTTGTTACTATCGACGAGAAGAACGTTTCTTGGGACGAGTTCCGCAAGCTTGTTGCTCCAGAAGAGGCTTAATTAATTGAATAATTGATAATTGAAAATGGATAATGGATAATTGGGCTGCGCGTCCAAATAATTATCCGTTATCCATTTCTTTTTTCACCTACAAATAGCTATGGAATATAATTTCAGAGAAATAGAACAGCGCTGGCAGAAGGCTTGGCGCGAGCAGCAGACTTACAAGGTGAGCGAGGACAGCTCAAAGAAGAAATACTACGTGCTCAACATGTTCCCTTACCCATCGGGTGCGGGACTTCATGTTGGTCACCCACTCGGATACATCGCTTCCGACATCTACGCACGCCACAAGCGTCTTGAGGGCTTCAACGTGCTCAACCCAATGGGCTACGATGCTTACGGACTTCCTGCAGAGCAGTATGCCATCCAGACTGGTCAGCACCCTGAGAAGACTACCTTCCAGAACATCGACCGCTACCGTGAGCAGCTCGACAAGATAGGCTTCTGCTTCGACTGGGACCGCGAGGTGCGCACCTGTGCTCCAGGCTATTACCATTGGACACAGTGGGCTTTCCAGAAGATGTTCAACTCATTCTTCTGCATCTCTTGCCAGAAGGCTCAGCCAATCGAAAAGCTTATCCAGCATTTCGAGGAGAAGGGTACTGAAGGCTTGAACGTAGCTTGCTCAGAGGAGCTCTCTTTCACAGCCGACGAATGGAAGTCTATGGACGAGAAGCAGAAGAGCGACACGCTGATGAACTACCGCATCGCCTTCATGGGCGAGACAATGGTGAACTGGTGTGCTGGTC
>JAZLKJ010000186.1:0-7320 GCA_045597565.1 Prevotella sp.
TCTGCTTACGCATACACTCGTGGCTGGTGGGGTAAGGAGCCTTCTCTCGGTCTCTCTGAGATGGGTTCAGACCTCTTCTACTACGGTTACGACAACAAGCAGAAGTCTCTCTGCTCTTACGATATCTCTGCTGAGTGCTACGGCTTCGGCTCTACTTCAGGTACTAATGCCGTAAATGACAACCACTGTCTCGACCAGTACTGGGAGCTCTTCTACGCAGGTATCGACGTGTGTAACAACGCTATCAAGTACGTGCCTGAATGTAAGGCTATCACTCCTGAGAAGCAGAACGCTTACCTCGGTGATGCTCACTTCCTGCGCGCACTTTATTACTCTCAGATGGTAGCTCTCTGGGGTCCTATCCCTTACAACTCTGAGGCTTTCGCTTCTACAAACAGTTCTCCTGTACGTGTTCCTGAGGCTCAGGTTTACAAGAACATCCTTGACGACCTTAAGGCATCTATGGATTACTTCACTAAGGGTAACGTAACTAAGGCTGCTCAGGCTACAGGTCTCGGTCGTGCTACTTACTACTCTGCAGAGGCTCTCTACGCTCGTGTTGCTCTATACGCCGCTTCATGGCTTGGTGCTAACTCAGTGGAAGGTTATGGCAACCTCTATGAGGTGGCTAAGACTGCTGCTGCAGACGTTATCGCAAAGTCAGGTGCTTCTCTCTACGATCGTTACACTGACACTTGGAACCTCAACAATGAGGAAGCTAACGTAAACAAGGAGAACCTCTTCGCTACTCACTACGGTCAGAACGTAAGCGGCGACACTGAGAACTGCGCTCCTTACCGTTTCGCTGATAATGGTACAGGCAACTTCAACTCTCTCCTCACTCGTACAGGTTACAGCCGTGGTGGTTCAGCTATGCTCCTCATGTTCGTTTCTCTCTGGAACAACGGTGCTGCCGACCTTGGCGGTTCTGGCAACAAGAACACTTGTATCTTCCAGCGTGTAACAACTGCTGCTACAGGCCTCATGCCTTCTGCTACAACAGGTGCTAACATTGACTGTGCTGCTTACTACTCTCCATACGGACGTGGCTTCACTCGCTATGTACCTTCTCTCTACCTCTGGTCTGAGCTTGACAAGATTAAGAACACTGACCAGCGTTACAACGGTACTATGCTCTGCGAGTACAACTGTCCTGCTGAGCTCGCTGGCAACGCAAAGAACTATCCTAAGATGGGCGAGCAGACTGCTGTGAAGTATGATGATGCATACAAGGCTGACGGTAACTACTTCAATGGTGGTGTACACGCTATCGTTTATGCTATGATGGACGGTAACTCTGCTGAAGGTAAGGCTCTCCAGGCTGAGGCTAAGGACAAGTATCGTCTCCAGTTCGCTTTCGGTGGTGACATCCCTGTTTACACGTCTGGCAACATGGCTACTGCTCTTCCAACAGAAGGTGGTAAGGCTGTTTCTGACGTATATGGTGACAACCGTTACAGCGATGCTAAGATTGAAGGTCGTCGTTCTTACCCAGGTATCAAGAAGTTCCTTGACGATCAGGTTAACGAGACTTACTCAAGCCTTACTTACGACATCTCTCCTCGCGACATCATGGTTCTCCGTCTCGCTGAGATGTACCTCATCAAGGCTGAGGCTGAGATGCAGACAGGCGACAAGAATGCCATCAACACTCTCAACGATCTCCGTACTAAGCGTGCTATCGCTGGTAAGGAGACTGAGAATACTATCCAGAAGGTTTATGGTGAGACTGAGGTTACTATCGATGCTATCCTTCGTGAGCGTGCTCTCGAGCTCTGCGGTGAGTTCCAGCGTTGGTTCGACCTCAAGCGTACACACAAGCTCATTGAATATGTTCAGGCTCGTAACGCTCAGGCTTCAAAGAACATCACTGTAAAGCACTACTATCGTCCAATCCCTGTTACAGAGTTCGAGTCTGTACAGAACCGTGGTGATAACCCTGTTCAGCAGGATGCTAACGGTGTAATGATGTATAAGGAAACTGCCGCTACATTCTGGCAGAACCCTGGATATTAATCCGAATATTTAAATTAGTGATTCAACTTTCGCAAGCTCAAGTTGAGCTTGCGAAAGTTGAATCACTAGTTATAAAATTTTGAATGAGTGAGTGAGTGAGTGATTTTGAATTTATCCTTACTCAACGAAACAATCTTTCCTCTGCTCTTGAATCTTGACAGAGCATTGGCAGGGTTTGAAGCTTGCCCCGTCTTTTTCATTGCTTTATAGAACTCATCTCTTGTAAACTCAACAGGCAGGATTTCTAGCGGACTCTTGATGCTGACATTCGCCACGATGCTTTCGTCAGCGAAGGCTTCGGAAGCTTTTTCATAGAAGAGGTTCATCTTCACCCACATTGAGTAGTAGAACGTCCACCAGCAGAAAGTTTCGAAGCTTTCTTCCCATCTGCCGCCGTTGGCTATGAAGAGGACGATGATCTTCTTAAGACAGTTGAGCTTTGTTCGCCAAGCGAAGTTGCGCCAAGTGTCGTCGGGCATGGTCTTTGAGTAGTCACGGATGTATTCGTCCATTTCCTGCTCTATGCGCGATAGCTCTGCTATGCGGAAAGGCTTTGCCTTGTTGTTCTTGTCATGCTCGCAGCGGAAGTCGCGGAGGTTCTGGATGTAAGGCTCTAGGGCCTTCTCAAAGGCTTCGTCGTAATCGCCATAGACAAAGTTGATGTCTTCTTCAGTCGGAATAATTGCTGCAAAGTCAACGCGCGAGAGCGTTCCATCTGTAAGAACCTTCTTGAAAAAGGCTTTTGCTTTCTCAGGCGTACAAGCCGAAATCCAGTTCCATCGTAGTACAGTAGTGTAATTGGCAGCTGATGATGTAAATCGCTCTGAACCAATGCGACCACGGTCGTAGGTCTTCTTAATAAGTTGCGCCACCTTGCTGCGTCCTGATGTTGGCGACATGTCGTACATTTCCTCAATCTCCTCGCTCTTCGTAAAGCAGCAGAGATTCTGTGCATACCCATTATGCTGAGCGTTGTAAAGGTTTGCAAGTAGTGCTGCAGGCGTTGTATCTGTATTGAAGATTCTGATCGGTTTCTCTGGGCGGTTCGTGCCTTTCTCATTTGCTTTCTTGTTTTGCTGTGAAGCTGCCCATGCTCGTAGTTCCTCGCGTGCAAGCTCATCGTCAGTGAGGATGCTGTCAATGATGCGTTCTATCGGCGCGTCAATACAGCCTTTTCCGACCGACTGCTTGCCTACGACCACTCCCATGAGCGAGAGTTCAAATTTCTTGTTCTCGTTGTTGATGAATACGGAGTCTGCCACATGAGCGGCGAGAGCTGGGAAGACCATCTGCGCAACGGCAGGACGTTGGAAGTCCATGACCTTTGATGTCAGCAGCTCTACAAGGCGCGGGAGCTTTTCGGGCATTTGCGGAATGCTTTTGAGTGCCTCGCTTTTTCGGCTCTCTTCTGCCTCCTCATCAAGGCTGTTGATTTCCTCCTCTCGTGCCTGTTCTGGTGAGAACGGCTTTCCGTTCTGCAGCCAATCAAGGACAGCAGCCAGAGCTTTAGTCTTGTAAAGAGCCTTGTGCTGAACGCACCAAGTGATAGCATCTTGCTTTTCAAAGCTTGGCTTACCGAAGCTAGGAATAAGTTGCGCGAGCCAATCCACGTTGGAGTCCGTGATCGAGCGTAGGTCATTGGCAAGAGTGATGATTGTCTGGTGTCGTTCGCCTTGCTCTGGCGTGCCGCCGTGGTACTGGATGAGTGCTTCAACGATTTTCTTGTACGGGATGCCGCGGTAGTTCTCGGGAAAGTCCAAGACCCCCTCTGACTCCCCCACAGGGGGAGGAAGGATATTACCTTTAGCGGGTATCGTTCCCTTAGTCGTTTCCACTCTTTTAGAGTAATAGTCTGTGTATGGATTCTGTTCTTTTTCATTGGGGTTATCACCTCCCCCTGTGGGGAGGTCGGGAGGGGTTGCAAAAAGGATTTGAGGGTTAATGAAAAGGATGTCTTTCTTCATTGGGATGAAAGACCATCGGGAGAGGTCTTTCGTGCATTCGTCGTGCTGCACGCAGAGCATTGAGGCGAGCCAAGCCTGATCGTCCTTGATGTTGCTGTCCTTGCGTCCTCTCATGACGATTCGCAAGCCCTTTCCCGAAGGTGTGATGTGGGCGAGAGCCACATACTCTTTCAACTCCAGTCCTTCGGCTTTCATTCTCTTGAGGAAGATTTCAAAGACCGCTTGCGGTTTGTCAATGTGGTCAACGTCAAGCATGAAGAGTCCAGTCGGAATGAGGTCAGCTTGCTTTCGAGATCCTTGCAGCCCTTTCAGCACCTTTGGGTCGTAGCCGTGGAAGTTGACCGCTGGCAGTCTCTGCTTCATGTCCAGATTTCCGCTCTTGCGAAACTCTGTGATGTAGAGCTGCGTCTGTGGCGAGGTAATGAGGCTTTCCCATACCTCTTGCGTCAGACGCTGCGTCTTGGTGTCTTTGATAGATTGTAGGTAGGTAATCATTTCTTTGCTTTTTTCTTAGTTTTAGGTGTTACGAACGTAGCTGTCTTCATGTCTTCCAGAATCCACTTCTGCGCTTCTGCCATGTAGGCTGAGAGCTGCTTGATGGTCAGCGGCTTACCGTCAGCACCTTGCGACGGCATATTGATGCGGTACTTGCCGTAGATGCTGCGGCTTATTGAGCCATCCCAGTCAAAGCGCTTCACCACCTTTGTGCATGCAGCGGCTGGGTTTCGTGGTGGGCAGAGAAAGATGTCCATTGAGTCGGTTTCCTCCCAGTGGAAGATTTCAGCCCTTACTTTGCGAAATTCATGTTTTCCGTCCTTGTTCCGCTTTGTCGGACGTTCGGGAGTGACGCGGAAACTTCCGTCGTACTTCTCCAAGATAGCAGGTATCTTTTCCATTTTAGTTTTTAGGTTAAGCGCCTTTGCGGTGCTTCACAGCAGCGCAAAGACTTGAAAAAACTCATTATTAAAAATAAAAATTATGAAAAACAAAAAAATCTATGTCTCAATTAGAACGGTTCGGCAGTGGCAAGGACTACCACCTCACGCACTTGGAGGTTGTTGAACTCGCGTCCTTCCTTTGTCTTGCTTACTCGGTTCTCTATCTTGCAAGCAACAGGCGAGCCGATGAAGTTTCGGAGGTCTTTGCCACTGACGTTGTCAACGAGGATTTTCTTTGTGTACTCACTGTCGCCAGTTAGTTCACGGAGTCGGATTGTCTGACTTGTCATTGAGCCGTTCTGAGTTGCGAAGCTGCGAGGCTCATCCGCAGCGTCAAGGATGTGTATCTGTTTCATAGTGTTTTGTAATTTGTGATTAATCTGATGAATCTACTGCGAAACGGCAAATGCCAGGATAGCGGACTAGAGTTATGCACCTACCTACGGTTTCTTCTTCACGCTTGATGCCTTTTTCCTCTGCGAGCTTTGCGAGTGCCTTGAAAATGAGTTCTTTTATGGGGCCCCAATTGTTTGCCATGCCCATGTTCAGCTCTTCGTCAAATTTAAGCTCAACAGTTATCTTATTCTCCATCGCCAGCCTCCTCTTCTCTTTTCTTTGCGGCTGCCTCTTCTTCGTCAATGGCAAGGCAGAGATTTCGCAGATCGTAGTTGATTTCAGAACCAAGTGTTGACCAAAGGTGCAAAAGGACGTTATTAAATTCGTCTATGCTCCTTTCAAGTCCGTAAGTATGGTGGAAGCTCTTACCTTCTTCCTTTGCCGCGTCTAAGATTTCCTGTATCTTCTTGCGGTCAACGAGGGCGTTGCAGAGTTGTTTATTTACGGCAAGTATAAATTCGTTCTTTTCCATAGTTATAAGCAGTTTGGGGGAGTTATTGGGTGCGCATGAGAGCGCACCCATTAGTTCACCTTTAAGATTAAAACACCTATTTTTTAGTTAATAATTGAAGTTACTTGTTTTTAATGAGGTTTTTGATTACTTTTCTGCGGTTGTTGCCGCTTTGTCGTATGGCAACATGAATCCAGAAGGTAGGGCTTGAAGGAGTGCTGCGCTCTATGATCAGTTCATCAAAGACAGCGATGTTATTGTTTATCCAATCAAACCACTTTAAGCCAGTAGCAGTGTTAGGGACGTAGATGTCAGCGGCATAGCCGCTAAGGTGGTTGCTCGTTGAAACTCCACCGACAGCCTTGTTCAACTCTAGACAACGATAGCCGCTGTTGATTTTGATGGGGCAATTTGCGAATGTTCGTAGAGGCTCAAGGACGTTTTCGCAGAGATACTGGAGGTTGGAAACTGATGCCAAAGTTGGTATGTTATCTATGCCCTTGGCGGCGGCCGTGGGTGACTTAGTAAATTCAGATAACACAAAATGCGGAGATAACTTAATGTCATACATACACATAAATGTAAAATGAGGTTAAACACTTGGGTTGACGGTTAAGCAGCTGCGATGAGAGACGGAGCGACTGCTATTGCTGCGTTAGCTGAAAGTCCACCGAGAATGGCAGAGAGAAAGCCGATGAGGAATTTCAGCACGGTTGAAATAGTTTCTTTTTTCATAAGGAGAAGTCGGGAAAATTATGCCTCCATAAAGATTACAGAGAAGAATACAATGGTCTCTATAATCAGGATAGCGTTAATGACGTGTGGATGAACGCGGTCAAAGCTATTGACCTTTTTAAGAAGAAGGCGCTCCGATGGAGTAACCTCCTCGCTTGCCCGGGAAAAGAAGTTTTTAAATAGTTTCATATTCTTGTTGTTTTTTTTTAGAGTCGGGCAGCTGAGCCGCCCGACTCATTGGTTAAAGACACTCTACTCAACAGCGTACTTGTTGTCCTCCTTCATGTGGATGGCCTTCTTGCGCTGCTCAGCACTGAGCTCGCCAGTACCACGAGCATTGAAGGTGTAGCGGCGTACCTTGTCAGGAGTTGCATCAAGAGCCGTGTCAGATGGCTTGCAGCTTACACCGAGGGAGAAGATTGCAAGGTCGTCTATCTTGACAGTCTTACCGTCAACAAGAAGCTCCTTGATACAAGATACCATGTCGGTAAGGATACCCACAATCTGACCCTTTGAATAAGGTGAGTTGTGCTGAGCCATGTGATCTGCAAGACCTGCAAGGTCAACCTGCTCAGTTGCAACGATTCGGATGAACCACTTGCCGTTAACGCCCTCTATAGTAGAGTTTGACTGATACTTCTGATATCTAAGCATAGTTCTCTTTCTTTTTTAAACATTTAACATTCCAGTTGCGTGAAAACGGTTCTGCCTATCCGCTGATAGTTAGCCGAACTTTCTATCTTTTACATGCAAAATTCTTTTCTATTTTTTGCTATTTGCACAAAGGGGTCAGACCCTTTTGTGCAATTTTCCGCAATTT
>JAZLKJ010000187.1:0-18155 GCA_045597565.1 Prevotella sp.
GGCTCATCAGAGTGGTCAGCCTTCTACTTTCACAGAAGACGCAAAGTGGCGTCAGGAAAATGAAGTGTGGCTCAGATGGTCACGTGGTATCGCTTTGTCTATCGTTGACTATATGCAGGAGAATGGTCTGACACGTTCGGATATTGCCAACAAACTTGGCGTGTCACCTCAGTATGTCAGCCGTATTCTCTCCGGCAGTACAAATTTCTCATTCAAGAGTGTTGCAGAAATAGAAAGAAAGCTTGGAATATCCTGCATGGAGGCAGCAATGGCGTAACTCAATGTCGGGGAATCACAGGGACAGGTTTGAAGTGATTCTTTGTAATTGGATACCGTTCTTTTAGATCTATGAAAAAAAAAGATGCAGTATGTTCACGCATCTTTTAACACAGAAGATTTTTGGAGTCGACTAATGGATTTAATTAACAATTTGACTTCCACAAACGAATAATTGTTACATGTTATGAGGAGTTTTTTAGTTTTAATATTTTGCATGTTTTTTTCTGCCACAATGGCTAAAGTTGTGGCATCAGGTGAATGTGGCAAACATGCTACATGGTCGTTGGATGATAACGGCACACTGCTCATAGAAGGTACAGGAGCACTCCATCATTTTTATTGGTGGGTTAAGCCATGGGATAAATATTACAAAGATGTAAAAAAAGTTGTAATAAACGAAGGAATCAAACATGTTTATCCACATATATTCGGAGGTTTAGAAAACTTGGAGAGTATTGATTTGCCCAGTACTTTAAAGACTTTTTCTGGTGATTGTCTGTCTCCTTCCTCCGAAAAAGTCATGAACATCTCTGTACATAGAGACAATCAGAACTTCTGTTCTGTAGATGGTATCCTATACGATAAAGATATGACTACATTAGTGAAGTTTCCATCTGGTAGAGGAGGAGAATTTATAGTCCCTGATGGAATAAAAATAATTGGAGAGGCTGCTTTCTTTGAGTCACAACTAAAAAAAATAACACTGGCACAAAGTGTTTGTAAAATAGAGTCAAAAGCCTTTAGTCATAGTCAGATTCTTTGTTTTAACCTTCCAGAACAACTTGAATATATAGGTTCATATGCTTTTTCTAGAACAAATGCTGCGACTATACATGTACCATCAAGGGTGAAAACCATTAAATATTGCGCATTTGGTAACTGCAAGAATTTAGAAGAGATTGTTATTGATATTGAGTCAAATAAAATACCAAAAGAAGCATTCCTCAATTGTCCTTCCTTGAAATCAATAAAAGTCATAGGAAAACGAGGCAAAAGTCATAGGAAAACGAACCGTAAGTCAGTAAGCCCACTTTTTTCGTCATTTTTGTCAAATTATTGGCAATAATGTTGACTGAATGAAATAAAATGAGTAACTTTGCACCGTCTAACAGAGTTTTAAACTCATTTCATAGAAAAGTCATGATAATCAACGAACGAGACAACCGCAAGGAAGCCATTCTTCAGGCTGCAACTGCGATAATGGCTGCTGCAAGAACAGCGCCAAAGGGCAAAGGTATAGACGTAATAGAAATAGCTATGGTGTCTGGCGACGACCTGAAACCAATCGCCAACGAGATGCGAAACATCAGCGAGAAGACAGGATTCAAGTTCTTCCTTCGCGATGCTAACAACATTGAGATTGCCGATGCCGTGATTTTCATCGGAACAGCGGATCAGCCTATGGGCTTGAACTGCGGTCAGTGTGGTTTTGACGTATGCAGCCAGCGTACGGCAGGTGTTCCTTGCGCAATAAACTCTATTGATGTGGGCATTGCTCTCGGTTCTGCATGCAGCAAGGCGGCTGACCTGCGCATTGACACTCGCATAATGATGTCAGCAGGACTTGCAGCACAGAACCTCAACATTCTTGGTGGCTGCAAGCAGGTAATGGCTCTGCTACTGAGCATAAGCAGCAAGAATCCGTTCTTTGACAGAAAACCAAAAGAAGAGCAACAACAAAACCAATAAAGAACTATGGCAAGAGAAACAGAAGGTCTGAAAAGCCTCGGCAAGAAGACTGAATATCGCATGGACTATGCTCCGGAAGTGTTGGAAACTTTCCAGAATAAACATCCGGAGAACGACTACTGGGTAAAGTTCAACTGCCCAGAGTTTACATCGCTCTGCCCAATCACGGGACAGCCAGACTTTGCAGAAATCGTTATCCGCTATATTCCAGCAGAGAAGATGGTAGAGAGCAAGTCGCTGAAACTCTACCTATTCAGTTTCCGCAACCACGGAGATTTCCACGAGGACTGCGTGAACATAATAATGAAGGATCTCGTAAAACTGATGGAGCCGAAGTATCTTGAGGTCATCGGCCTCTTCACTCCACGCGGTGGTATCTCAATCCATCCGTTTGCGAATTATGCTATGCCTGGCACAAAATACGAGCGCATGGCAGAGGAACGAATGCTAAGATTTGAATAAACATGAAGAATTTACTGATAGTACTTTCCGGCGGCATGGACAGCGTCACCCTACTCCACGAATACAAGGAGAAGATTGCGTTGGCGCTGACCTTCGACTACGGCAGCAACCATAATGCCCGCGAAATAGAAATGGCACGACTGAACTGCGAGGAGCTCGGCATTGAGCATATCGTAATACCACTGCAATTCATGTCGCAATACTTCAAGTCGTCGCTTCTCTCTGGTGCTGACGACATTCCAGAAGGCAACTATGCCGACGAGAACATGAAATCGACCGTTGTTCCTTTCCGCAACGGCATCATGCTCGCCATAGCTTGTGGACTGGCAGAAAGCCGCGAACTGACTGGCGTGCTCATAGCAAACCACTCTGGCGACCATGCCATCTACCCGGACTGCCGCAGCGAGTTCGTAGAGAACATGGGCAAGGCAATGGCTGCAGGAACATACTGCAACATGGAACTTATTGCGCCTTACACAAACATAAACAAGGTGGAAATAGCCAAGCGCGGAAATGCCCTCGGCTTAGACTACGCAAAGACTTACTCCTGCTACAAGGGCGGAGAAAAGCATTGCGGAAAGTGCGGCACCTGCGTAGAACGCAAGGAAGCTTTTGAACTGGCAGGGATAACTGACCCTACGGAATACTTATCTTAATGGATAATTGAAAATTGTAGGGCGACAAATTATTATCAATTATCAATTATCCATTATCAATTAATAATTAATCATCCCCCTCTTCAGTCTCAATGCAGTCAGGAGAGAGCTGACGGGAGAACTCGGTATTGAAAGAGATGATTGTTTCTGAGCGAGAGAGTTTCAGCGGCTGGAGCTTATCATGGATAATCTTCAGGAGCGCATTGTTATTCGTTGCATGAATCTTTATGAAAAGGTCGTAATTGCCTGTTATGTAGTGGCATTCAACAACCTCAGGAATGTTCTTAAGAGCAAGGACAGCATCGTCGAAATACTCAGGATTCTTCAGATTCAGCCCAATGAAGGCTGTTGTCTGGAAGCCCATATTCTCAGGATCGAGAATAAACTGTGAGCCCTTAATCACACCCATCTGCTGCAACTTCTGCACACGCTGGTGAATAGCAGCGCCACTGACATTACATGCTCTTGCCACCTCAAGGAAAGGTACGCGAGCATCTGCTGAGATAAGTTGCAGAATCTTTTTGTCTAATGCGTCGAGATGCTGTTTCATATAATCTATTTTTTTGGTCTTTTTCTTTAGTTTTCCTTCTTTTCGGTAGCACTATAGTTAATCTTCAGCGAACCACACTTGCGTAGCTCTGTCTTAACCTTAGTGATTACCGCCATCTTCGTGGTGCGATCTGCCTTGAAAGAAATCTGCAATTCGCTGTCAGACTCCTGTGGCATGCGCTTCTTGTAGCCATTGACCACCATCGGTATTTGGTCTATCTCAACAAGCGCATTTTCTATCTGCACCTGCCCTAGCGCATCCACATAGACATGTATGATGCTACTTCTGTCAACCATCTTGGTAAGCTTCTGACCTTCAGGCAACTGATATTTCAGCTTCACATCTACGCTCCTCAGATGGGTAACGAGTATGAAGAAGAAAAGAATTGTGAATATGAGGTCTGGTAGAGCCGCCGTATTCAGTTCCGGCATGTCTCTTTTCTTACGCTTGAACATCAGTTGGTGAAAGAATTATCAATTGTCAATTATCAATTAAATTTCAATACTTCTCGGCTATTCGCTGCGGATATTGCTGCTTTACTATAGCCTGCTGGTCGGAATTGAGATTAAGGTAGTCGGCATGGTACTTCTTCTGTGCAAATCGTTCGCGAACCTCACGATAAGCAAGTATCATCTTGTTCTGAAGAGCAAAGTAGTCGTTATAGTCGGCATCGTCCTCAATACTCAGGGTAAGCACATGTTTCTTAGGCTGCGGACAGCTTTCCAGAAAATGGACAATACGCTGCTGGGGATTGTTCTCTGGCGTTTCCTCGGCTGCGAAGTAAGCCTTGCCATCGGCCTTCAGTACGATGTCAAGCACGTTGCTTTTGTCTATCTCCGTTATCTTCTCAATCTTCTCCTCATCGAGCTTCGGAAGCTGACGAGGAAGCCCTTTGTCAGGGTCCATTGATGTAACCATCAGGAAGAAGACAAGCAGGATAAACGAAATGTCGGCAGTAGATGTCGTATTGAGCATCGGCACCTTACGACTGCGCTTCTTATGAAAGTTAAAGTCCCACATAAATCGCCGCAAAGTTACAAAAATATTTAAATCTGAAAGAAAAATAAGCAAAAAAGATTACAATTTAACACGAAAACACATCTTCGTAGCCTATTCATCTTCCTCCAACATATCTTCTATAGTTATGTTTGGGTGTTTGCGCACATAGTTTTCCATCTTCATAATAGGCGCTTCGTTATACGCCTTGAAGCCCACGACCTTGTTTGCCACCCACTGCAATTTGCCTATGTGCATATCTCTTTGATCCTGTGAAGCTGAAGCAAAGTCCTTCAGCGGAAACTCATTTACGAGATAGAACAGAACGCAGTCGGGCACTATCATCCTTGGGGTCATCTTCTGGCACTGCTTCTCGTCAAAGAACTCCTTGTAGTGCGGATAATTCTCGCCCAGATACTTATCAAGCGAAATACCGATAGAGCCATCCTTGATGACAATACTCTGGTCGAACGATGTTATCTGCGAATAGACCGTCGGGATGGCAATTTTCGGGTACATCTCATTCAGTTTCTTGAACGCTTCGGTCAGTTCGGCATTTAGCTTGTCCATGTTGGCATATTTCTCCTCCGTGTCACGAAGGACGGACTGAAGTGTGGAATCCTGATAAAACAGCAGAAACTTCTTGCTCGTAGCCTCATCGTCCATCTTACCAATGCCCAGGATGTCTTCTATCAGAGTACGTGTCTCTGTAGGAAACTCAGTGCTCATCTGCTGTAGAGCCGTAAACTCGCCCGTTGCAAGATACTGGTATTCAATGCGATCCATGCGACGCACTTTTATATCTTGTTTGCCTTGATGGGAAAAGATGCTCGACTCAAAATCGCAGGAAAAAAGCGACATTAAGCATGTCGCAGAGAGCAGTATTATTGATGCTATGTTACTTCCTTTCATTATATAATATATGTAGTACGTGGGCAAAATTACAACTTTTCGAAAAAATATCATGTATCTTTGTTGTTTTTTTAAGTTTTTTTGATAATTTTGCAGCGTAAAGTAAGTTAGTATAATTATGAAAACACTACTATTATCCCTTGCTCTGCTCTTTGCTACAGGTGCATCAGCAAAATCACAAAAACAAACCCTTGAAATAAAAAACACTCTGACAGTAAAGCGTACAGACGCTCCGGTAAACGTATCGCTCGCCAACATTCCGTTTGTAGTACGACAGGCAGTCGTAAAAATCGGCGGCAAGGAAATACCGTCGCAGCTGGACGACCTTACGGGCGATGGCACTCCTGACGCTCTCTGCTTCCTCGTTGACATAGACAAACAGCAGACGCTCAATGCAGAGATAATCTACTCCGATCAGGGCAAGCAGGCTGATTATCCTGCTCGTGTATATATAGACCTGATGCTCACCAACAAAAAGATCAAGGAGAGCAACAAACAGGATCTCTACATTGACCAGCTGAAGGTGAAGCGCGGCGTGAATCCTTACTGGATGCTTCATCACCACGGTGCTGCCTTTGAGAGCGAGATGGCGGCATACCGCATCTATTTCGACCATCGCCAGACAGTTGACATCTACGGCAAATACAGCAAACAGCTGGAGTTGAAGCAGACTCAGTTCTACCCAGACGAGGCTCAGAAGGCAGCCGGCTTCGGCGATGACGTGCTCTGGGTGGGCAACACCCTTGGCGTGGGTGCTCTTCGCGGCTTTGACGGCGAGAAGCCTGTAATGCTTGAAGACCTTGACCATCGCGGACAACGCATCATTTCGGAAGGTCCTCTTCGTACCATCGTAGAGATTCTTGACGACAACTGGATTCCTGCTCCTGGACAGGAGGCGGTAACCATGCGAACATACTACACTCTCTATGCTGGACATCGCGACTGCGAGGTAACATGCGTGTTCAACAAGCAGAATGCCAACAAATACTGCACAGGTATCATCAACGTAAAGAACTCATCGGAATTCTCTGACCATAAGGGACTTCGCGGTTGTTGGGGTACAGACTGGCCTGTTTCGGAAAAAGACAGCATAGGACATAAGCGCGAGACTGTCGGACTCGGAATATGCATCCCTCAGGAGAACATTGTAAAGGAGTTGGCTGCCGACAAGGATAATTATGCATACTGCGTAATGCCTTCACAACGCACATTGAATTACTACATCGTTTTCGGTTCTGACAACGAGTCTTTCGGCTACCACTCTGCAGAACAATGGTTTGCCTATCTTCAGGAATGGAAGAAGGATAT
The DNA here is from genome assembly GCA_045597565.1 of Prevotella sp. GTDB lineage: Bacteria > Bacteroidota > Bacteroidia > Bacteroidales > Bacteroidaceae > Prevotella. The sequence goes on from JAZLKJ010000187.1 coordinate 6,853, forward strand.
ATGCAATCCTCTGCAGGTTTCCGACAAGTCTGCTGCTTCAAAAAAGAAAAAGTAATTTTTCATGAATATTGAACTGAAAAATGCTCGCGTAAACAATCTGAAGAATGTTTCGCTGAGCATACCTCACAACAAACTTATAGTAATTACCGGAGTCAGCGGCTCCGGTAAATCGTCCCTTGCTTTCGACACACTCTACGCCGAAGGACAGCGCAGATACGTAGAAAGCCTTTCTGCATACATCCGACAGTTTCTCGGTCGTATGCACAAACCGGAATGCGACTACATCAAGAACCTTCCGCCAGCAATAGCCATTGAGCAGAAGGTCATTTCCCGCAATCCACGATCTACGGTCGGAACAACCACCGAGATTTACGAATACATCAAGTTGCTCTTCGCTCGCATTGGTCGCACCTATTCCCCAATTTCCGGACAGGAAGTCAAGAAGCATAGTGCCGAAGACGTCCTTGCCAAGGCAAAGGAATTCTCCGAAGGCACACGAATGCTCATAGCTACACCACTCATTACGGCTGAAGACCGCACCATAGAAAAGCAACTTGAGATAGAGATTCTGCAAGGTTACCAGCGCATAATCGTAAACAATGAGATAATGCGCATAGAGGATTACCTTGATGACCTGAAGAATCTTGCCAACAAGAAAGAACACGATCAAAAGGCAGACAACCAGATATACCTGTTGATAGACCGCGTTTCACTGACCGGTCCTGACTCGGAATCCCGTTTCCTATCTTCCGTTGAAACAGCATTCTATGAAGGTCAGGGAGAATGTAGCCTCATAGTCACGCCGTCAATGATGACCTACGCATTCTCCACTCGCTTCGAGGCTGACGGCATGACATTCGAAGAGCCATCGGAAAACTTATTCTCTTTCAATTCTCCTGCTGGTGCTTGCGACTGCTGCGAAGGCTTTGGCAGGATCATTGGCATAGACGAGAAGCTTGTCATTCCAGACAGTTCCAAGTCCGTATATGATGGTTGCGTGCAATGCTGGAAGGGCGACAAGATGGGCGAATGGCTAAAATACTTCATCCGTCAGGCTGCCCATGACAATTTCCCAATCTTCACTCCATACTACGAACTTTCGCAAAAGCATAAGGACTGGCTGTGGCATGGTCTGCCTTCCGACCCAGGTTGGGAGGGTCCCGATGACAAGATATGCTTGGACAATTTCTTTGAAATGGTGAAGCGTAACCAATACAAGATACAGTATCGTGTCATGCTCAGCCGTTATCGTGGCAAAACTGTTTGTCCTAAATGCCGAGGCACTCGACTAAAGAAGGAGGCTTCGTACGTAAAGATTGCTGGACGCTCTATAACCGACCTCATCGAAACACCTGTAAACGAATTGCTCAAGTGGTTCAAGCAACTCGCATCTTCAGATAATTCTAACGATAATACGGTAATCCTTTCGCAACAGGAAAGGGATATTGCAGAACGTTTGCTTACGGAGATTACCTCACGCTTACAGTTCCTCTGCAATGTCGGACTCGGTTATCTCACGCTCAACCGCGCGTCAAACACGCTCTCTGGTGGAGAATCTCAGCGCATAAACCTCACCACTCAACTTGGCAGCGCACTCGTCGGCTCGCTCTACATCCTTGACGAACCGTCCATCGGTCTCCATTCACGCGACACGGAGCAACTCATCTCCGTACTGCGTAACCTCAAGGATCTCGGCAATACTGTAATCGTCGTAGAGCACGATGAGGACATTATGCGTGCTGCCGACCATATCATTGACATCGGCCCTGACGCAGGAACCCTCGGCGGCGAAGTTGTATGGCAAGGTTCTCTTCTAGAAGAAAAAAAGAGCAACCAGGAGTTACAATCTTCAGAACGATCGCTCAATCCTGATTCCTCTGCTTCTCGCTCATATACATTAAAGTACCTTTCTGGTGCACTGTCTATCCCGGTACCGAAGTCTCGACGCGCATGGAATCAGTCCATCACGCTGAAAGGTGCAAGAATGAACAACCTGAAAGGCTGCGACGCAGTTTTTCCACTCAACGCTTTCACTGCTGTCACTGGTGTCAGCGGATCAGGAAAGTCTTCTCTCATTAAGGGCATACTCTACCCTGCCCTACGCCGCAAGCTCGACCTTGTTGCGGACTTACCGGGTGAGCATCAAGGACTTGAAGGCGACTTGAAGGCCATCACTGCCGTGGAGATGATAGACCAGAATCCTATCGGAAAGTCTGCACGCTCCAATGCGGCGACCTACGTAAAGGCATACGATTCCATCCGACAACTTTACGCAGACCAACAACTCTCTCAACAGATGGGTTTCACACCGGCTTATTTCTCTTTTAACACCGATGGTGGACGTTGCGAAATGTGTAAGGGAGCCGGCACTACTCTGGTGGAAATGCAGTTCATGGCAGACCTACTGCTCACATGCGAAGAATGTAACGGTCAACGCTTCAAGAAGGACATCCTTGAAGTGCGTTTCGAAGGTAAGAACATCAACGACATCCTTGACATGACAATCTCTGATGCCATTTCCTTCTTTGCCAATAACGGACAGCAAGGCATTGCCAATCAACTCATGCCATTGGAGGAAGTCGGACTCGGATATATCAAGATGGGACAACCGTCAAGCACTCTCTCTGGCGGTGAGAACCAGCGCGTCAAGCTTGCATACTATCTTGGCAAGGAAAAGGTCTCCCCTACCGTTTTCATCTTTGACGAACCGACAACAGGACTCCACCTTCACGACATAAACAAGCTACTTGATGCGTTCAACCGCCTCATTGCACGCGGTCATACTGTGATTGTCGTTGAGCACAACCTTGAAGTTATCAAGTCTGCCGACTACATCATCGACCTCGGACCGGAAGGAGGCAACCATGGCGGCAACATTATCTTCCAAGGCACACCGGAAAAACTAGTGAAGTGCAAAGACTCCTTGACCGGCAAATACCTTAAAGACAAGCTATGAAAATAAAGATAACCCTTATCCTCTTATTCTTCCTTCTTCCACTTTTGGGAGCAGGAAGTTTCGTCTCTGCCAAACTCGTTGTAACGAAGCTTACCTGCAACCATCAGTCTGGCTTTGCCATCGTAAACACAGAAAAGCCTTTCGTTGGATGGCAGATGACTTCCGACCAGCAAAATGACTACCAGACATTCTACCAGCTTGAAGTCGTTGAGAATGGCACAAATACACCCGTTTATCTAACAAAGCAGATAAAATCTGCTGAGAGCCAGCTCATCACCATCCCAGCCCTTCAGGAAAACACCCTTGGCTACAAATGGAGAGTGAAGGTTTGGGACTCACTGAAGCAACCTTCTGAATGGAGCGATTGGCAACTCATCCATATTGCTCCAAAACACCTTGATGCCACATGGGTAGGCGCGATTTCAAAAAAAGACGCTCACATTCCAGACGGCAAATGGTCTAACACATCCTTCAAGCAGCAAGACTTCAAGGATGCTTGGAAGTACATAGACTCACTCTCAACAAAGTCCATTGAAATTCACAAACCTCTTACCCTCACCCAGTCTCCAGACAACATCTCCAACGCAGTCATCTATATTTCAGGACTCGGTCATTACATCCTAAGAATCAACAACAAACGCATCTCCGATGCAGAGTTCGCTCCACTTTGGACCGACTATGCAAAAACCGTTTACTACAACATCTACGACCTCACTTCCATTCTAAAGGCAGCCACTGCTCCCTGCGGTTCTACCGCTGATTCATCAGCCCCTGTTACTACACCAGCCGGCACTAATTCTGAGCTCTCCGTCCTCCTTGGTAACGGCATGTACAATGTTCAGAAAGACGGTCGCTACACAAAATTCCAGGCCTCTTACGGTGCACCGAAGTTATTCTTCCACCTTGTCATCAGCTATAAGGACGGTACTAAACAAATCATAAAGACCGATGGCACAGAGCGTTATCGTCTCTCCAACCTCACCTTCAACAGCATCTACGGCGGCGAGAGTATCAACACCTCTTCTTCCGAAGAGCCATTCCGTCCTGTCCGTATCGTTGAGCAGCCTGCAGGCAAACTCCTTCCCCAGATAGCCCCTCCTATAAAGATTACAGAACGCTACCCTGTCAAGAACTGGCAATATACGGACTCCACTCGTACGACCATCGTCTGCGACATGGCGCAGAATCTTTCTGGATTCCCTGAAATCACATACTCCAACCTCACACCGGGCAAGACCATCAAGCTCACCGTCTCGGAAAGTCTTGACAACAAAGGCCTTGTAAACCAAAAACAAACTGGCCGTCCCCACTTCTACACAATCTCAACCACCGTTCCCCAAGCATCCGCTTCGGCAAAAAACACTTGGCACCCTAACTTCTCCTACTACGGTTTCCGCTACATCCAAGTGGAAGGTGCGGTAATGCGTGGCGAACCAAACCCAGACAATCTCCCCGTCATCAACGACCTCCAAAGCTGCTTCGTACATAACTCAGCAGAAGAATACTCCACCTTCGAGTCTTCAAATCCGCTTTTCACGAACACTCACCGCCTCATTGAGCGTGCGGAGAGAAGCAATATGCAGAGCGTCTTCACCGATTGTCCTCACCGCGAAAAGCTTGGCTGGCTCGAACAAGACCAGCTCTGCGGTCCGTCCCTGCTTTACAACTACGACCTCACCACCTTCGGTCCTAAGTTCATCCATGACATCTGCGATGCGCAAAAGGCTGACGGAAACGTCCCTACCATAGCACCTCAATACGTGGAGTTCGGAAACAAATGGGGCGACTTTGACGAATCGCCTGAATGGGCTTCAACGCTAATCATATTCCCATTCCAATATCTTGCGCAATACGGAGACAACTCTCTCATTCTCAAGCATTACGAAGCCATGTGCTATTACACTGATTTTCTTACGTCACGAGCCGAGAATGGAATCCTAAGCTTCGGTTTGGGCGACTGGTACGACTATCAGGATAACGCAGCAGCAGGTTTCTCAAAGAACACTCCTGTGCCACTCGTAGCATCTGCCCATTACATCTACGACCTGCAACTTATGATACGCGCATCACAGATGGTAAAGAACAAGAAGAACACGAAAAGATACAAGGCTCTTCTCAAGCAGGTTACAGCTTCTTTCAACAATAAGTTCTTCAACCCTGACTCCTGCTATTACGGAAATAATTCGCAATGTTCAAATGCCCTTCCACTATTCCTTGGCATCTGCCCTAAAAAAACAGAAGATCGGGTTTATGACAATCTCATTGCCGAAGTAATGAAGTCAGGAAAGCCGCGACTAACGACAGGCGATGTAGGCAATCGCTACCTCATACAGTCTCTCTCACAGAGAGGCAACGACCAACTCGTATATGACATGTTCAACCACTACGAGACTCCTGGCTATGGTTTCCAGATAAAGGAAGGAATGACCACGCTTTCAGAGCAATGGAATCCGCAGTTCGGCACATCTCTCAATCACTTCATGATGGGACATCTGGACGAATGGTTATTCAAGTCCATGGCTGGCATTCAGAACGTCAACGGAACACATGGACTTCGCAATATCATCATCAAGCCTTTCTTTACCAATGGTTTAGACAAAGTCAAAGCAACTACAGCAAACCTCTACGGCACAATCTCCGTTGAGGCAACGCCTACGTCCGCAATAGTGGAGATCCCTATCGGCTGCAAAGCAACCGTCATCCTCCCAAACGGCAAAACCTTTACCGTTGGTTCAGGCAAGCACACTCTCAATTAAATGGCCACCGTGCCCAGCGTCGTTTTACGCCGGGTCTTTATAATACTCCCTCAATCCAGCCATAGGCGACTGCAAAACTTTTCCTACAACATAGCCGTTCTCTTCTGCTACTATGCGTAGTATATTTGCATAGTGATAGGCTATGCTACCAGAGAAATTGAGTTTCTTGCAGCCGTATGGTTTAACGTTGTTTTCCAAGAAGTTAGCAAAGTTCTCCTTTATTATCGGCAACACCGTTTCGTCATCACGATAAGCTCCGATGAATTTGCAAAGTGAAGCAAGGAACGTGTTTGCTTGCGGCTTTCTATAGACACGCTCTATGACATCCGCCTGAGTCATGTTGTATTCTGCATTGAAAGCCTCAACAACATTCTTGCTCAATCGACCTTTAAACAGGGCATTCAGAAACATCCTACCAAGCACAGCACCACTGCCTTCATCGCCCAGGATGTAGCCAAGAGCAGGCGTCTGTTTCACAATCTTTTCACCATCAAATAGGCAAGAATTGCTACCCGTTCCAAGTATGCAGGCTACTCCCTCTTCATTGCCGCAAAGGGCTATTGCCGCCCCAAGCAGATCCGACTGAACGTCAATGTCAGTCACACTCTCGCCAAACGCTTCCGAAAGAATCCGTTTCACCACCTTTGACTTCTCTGGAGTGCAACCTGCGCCATAGAATCTTATCTTGTCAATCGCTGCAATTTCCTCTTTTTTCAGGCAATTGTCACGAAGATTACACACTATTTCCATGACCACATTCGCATCCTGTTGAAACGGATTGATGCCTACCGTTTCATAGATGCTTGTCCCGATGTTCCATACAGTACTTGTTCCTCCAGCGTCTGCAATAAGTGTCATTTTGCGTTTTTTTAGTGTTTAACTATGTTAATATTTTGCTGCAAAGGTACAAAATTAATCGTAATTTGCTTGAAATTAAGTATTATTTTTGTAATTTTGCGCCGTTTTAATGCGACACATTCAGCAAACAATGAAAAAGATCCTGCTTTTTATACTCCTCCTTGTGACAGTTTCCCTTGACATGCATGCCGTGTTGAAGGAAAAGGATCTTACCCGCACACTGGTTATCCTACGCAAGGAACTGACTGCCGTCTATAATGACAACGCAATAAGGAACGCAAACTATCAGCGCAGGAACCTCTCTGCTCAGGACAACATAAACAACGTCATGAAGAAGAGCGACCAGAACGCTCTCATGCTCTACTCACAGAAAAAGGAGTATGTCTTCGACCTTGCTTACGCCTGCCATGAAGCTACAGAACAATACAAGAACTTCAAGGCTCGCACAAGACCTTTCCAGAAGTTTGCTGAAAGTACAGCTTTTGACGAAGCACGCTATGACAGTCTCATAACGACACTTCAGAACATGCCTGACAGGGTGCTCGATCCTGAAAGCCGCGAAAACAAGGCCGTCTGCCTTGCACTTGCAGTAAACCTACAGCGACAGCTGAAGGAACGCAATGAGATGATGAAGGATAACCTTGAACGGTATCGTATTCTTGACGCTCATCTTAAGCATGTAAACGACTATGCAAACAAGCGCTACGCAGAGATTCAGCAGAACATTTTCAAGAATGGTGGAAGCGATTATTTCACTCTTCTAAGCTCATTCAAATCACAGATATTCGAAGTAGAGGAGGCTGTCAACGACAAGTACAAATCGTATCCGCACTCTTATTCCGAATGGGATGTCAAGGTGATGTTATTCCTCTTTGTGGTTATACTTGTTTACGTAATAATCGCGATAATCCTTAACATAGTTGTTCTGCGTTACCTTCTTCCGAAAAGATTCCGCACACAAGGCTTCCTTGAGCGTCGCCGAAGCATAATAATGGCATCTACAGTCATTACTTTCGCCATAGCTTTCGGTATCGTTAAAGCGATAAACACCCAGAACTTCATCGCCATGGCAGGCGGACTTCTCGTGCAGTATGCTTGGCTACTCGGAGTTATCATTCTTTCCGTTTTAGCCCGTGTAAAACCTACCCAACTCCGTAACGCTTACACTGTTTACAGCCCGCTCATCACCATCAGTTTCATCGTCATTGTATTCCGTATAGTTCTTATTCCGAATGCGATGGTTAACCTCTTTTTCCCACCATTAATTCTGCTCTTTGCCCTATGGCAATGGTGGGTCATTAGGAAAAACAAGTCTGGTGTACCAAAGTCTGATCTTTTCTATACCCAGACATCACTGTTGGTCTTCATGTTCAGCATCGTGTGCTCCTTCATTGGATTTACCCTTCTCGCTGTACAAGCGCTTATCTGGTGGACCATGCAGCTCACATGTATTCTGACAATCAATTGCATTCGCGACTGGCTCATTTCATACGAGAAGAAAAAAGGATTCACAAATCAGCCGATGAACAATGTGTGGTTCTTCTACTTCGTCCATGATGTCATCGTCCCTATCCTCGGCATATTCTCTATCCTCATCTCTATCTATTGGGCTGCTGATGTATTCAACTTGAGCGACACCGTAATGCGTTTCTTCGATTACGACTTCATCAATCAAGAGAATTTCCGAATCTCCATGCTCTCGTTTGTACTCATCATCAGCCTTTGGTTCGTATTCTCTTACATCAGCCGACTGATTATAGAGATTGCAAAGCACAACTTCTCTACCGAAGACCCACGCTCTGCCGAAAGCCGTACAGTGATGATAAAGAACGTCGTTCAGGTCATCGTCTGGGGTGCATGGTTCATTATAAGCCTTTTGATAATGCGCGTCAACACCACTTGGCTGGCAGTTATCGGCGGTGGTCTCTCTACTGGTATTGGTTTTGCGTCAAAGGACATCATTGAGAATATCTACTACGGCATCTCACTCATGACCGGCCGCATCAAGATTGGCGACTTCATAGAGTGTGACGACACACGTGGTAAGGTGAAGTCCATATCATACACAAGCACACTCATTGAGGCTCTTGACGGCTCTGTCATTGCGTTCCAGAACTCGCAGCTCTTCACAAAGAACTACAAGAACCTGACTCGCAACCACGGTTACGTTCTCTCTCAGATTCCATTCGGAGTAGCATACGGCAGCAATGCGACAAAGGTTGCAGACCTTATCGTAAGCACTATCAAGCACTCCAAGATACAGGGACTTAGCACGAAGAAGGGCATTACAACAATACTCACTGACCTCGGCGACAGCAGTGTAAACTTCATCCTCCGCACATGGGTTGACGTGACAAAGCAGCCTTTCGTAGAAAGCAAGCTCCTCACAATCATCTACGATACGCTCAATGCGAACAACATTGAGATTCCATTCCCACAGCAGGATGTCCACATCATCCATAGCAACGCTTAATAGCCACCGTCCCCGATGATTTCGTCATCGGTCCTAATAAATAAAAAACAAAACCAACATGGAATTCCAGAATAAAATCTTATCTAAGGAGTTGGCAGCCCGCCTTTGGGAAGGCCACACAATCGGCACTGCAGAGAGTTGCACTGCCGGAAAGATTGCAGAAGCTCTCGTGCTTACTGCCGGTGCGTCACAGTATTTCCGTGGCGGCATCATTTGTTATCATGATGACATCAAGCGCAACATGCTTAAGGTTGACGCTGCTGTTATCGAAGAGAAAACTGCCGTTTGCGAAGAAGTTGCCATTCAGATGGTAAAGGGAGCATGCGAAGCTCTCGGAACAGAATATGCAATCGCCTCTACAGGTTGGGCAGGTCCTGGCGGCGGTACGAAAGAAGATCCTGTAGGAACAATCTATGTAGCTTGCGGTTCCAAGGAAGACGTTGTTACCCTCAAGATTGAGGGCGATGAAGGTCGCGACAAGAATATCGCAAAAGCCACTCACCAAGCTCTCGCCCTCTTCTCTCAATATCTCACTGATCATCTCCCAGTAAAAGAAGAGGAAAAGGCACCACGCCTCGTTGACCTCGAAGGCTAATCCACCGTTCCCGACGATTCCGTCGTCGGTCTCAATAAATTGTAAATCCGTAAATAGTAAATCACAAAGATGTTCAATACTCACAAAAACATAGATCTCTACAACACTAATCAGGAAATCCTGGCTAAGTGGAAAGAGCACAATCTCTTCTGGCGCTCAGTAGAAGAGCGCGAAGGTTGCCCAGAGTTCGTATTCTTCGAAGGACCTCCTTCAGCAAACGGACACCCTGGTATTCACCACGTCCTCGCGCGTACAATAAAAGATACTTTCAACCGCTATAAGACGATGAAGGGCTTCCAGGTGAAGCGTAAGGCAGGTTGGGACACTCACGGCCTTCCAGTTGAACTTGGCGTTGAGAAGGAACTCGGTATCACAAAGAACGACATCGACAACAAGGATAGCGAGAAGTACATCTCTACTGCCGACTATAACGCAAAGTGCCGCTCTAACGTGATGATGTTCACCGACGAATGGACAGAACTCACGGAGCAGATGGGTTACTGGGTTGACCGTGAGAACCCTTACATCACTTACGATAATAAGTACATCGAAACCCTCTGGTGGCTTCTCAAGCAGCTCTACAACAAGGACTTGCTATACAAGGGCTACACTATCCAGCCATACTCTCCTGCTGCCGGTACAGGTCTTTCTTCTCACGAGCTCAACCAGCCAGGTTGCTATCGTGACGTAAAGGACACAACCTGTACAGCACAGTTCCTCGTAAAGGATGTTTGCGAAGGTCTCAAGGGCAAGGGCGAACTAGTTGGCGAAATGCCTGAAGGTCTCAAGACTTACGTTCTCGCTTGGACAACTACTCCTTGGACTCTCCCTTCAAACACAGCTCTCTGCGTTGGTCCAAAGATTGACTATGTAGCTGTTGTAGGCAACAACCCTTACTCTGGCGAAGAGGCTATCTACATCATCGCTGAGCCACGTCTCTCTGCATATTTCTCAGCAAAGAAGGACGAGGAAGGCAATGAAATCCCAATGAACATCGTATGGCGCGGTAAGGGTACTGACCTCGTTGGTCTCCACTATCAGCAGCTCATGCCTTGGGTAAAGCCTTGCGCTCTCGAGAACAATGAGGTTGTTGTAAAGGAGGAAGAAGCATTCCGCGTAATCCCTGGCGACTACGTTACAACAGAAGACGGTACTGGTATCGTTCACATCGCTCCTACTTTCGGTGCTGACGACGCCAAGGTTGCTAAGGATGCAGGCATCCCTTCCCTCTTCATCATCGACAAGGGTGGCGACACTCGCCCAATGGTTGACTTCCAGGGTAAGTACTTCGTATCAGAGGATATGGTCGAGAACTTCCGCAACCTCTGCGTAAACGAGTCTTACTGGAAGCACGCTGGCGAATACGTTAAGCCAGGTTTCAAGGCTTGGTTCACAAAGGACGACAACACTTCTCTCGACGAGGCAATGAAGGCTCTCAAGCCTGAAGACGACCTCAACCTCGCTATCTGCATGGAAATGAAGCAGGATGGCAGCGCATTCAAGATTGAGAAGCACGTCCACAACTACCCACACTGCTGGCGTACAGACCTCCCTATCCTCTACTATCCACTCGACTCTTGGTTCATCCGCTCTACTGCAAAGAAGGAGCGCATGGTGGAACTCAACAAGACTATCAACTGGAAGCCTGAGTCAACTGGTTCTGGT
>JAZLKJ010000188.1:0-20861 GCA_045597565.1 Prevotella sp.
TTTGTCGCCGAGAACTAAATATTTAAAAATTATGGCAACAAATAATATACATGAAGAGATAGTGATTAAGAATCCGAGTGAGAAGCTTATGGATCTTGTACAACGCATGCGTGAGCATAAGCGTATGAGTCGCGAGGAAAATAGAGTTTCCAAACCATTATTCACCTTGCATGCATAACCATGAAGGTTTCTTTTGATGTTGATAGCAAGACAATGCCACGCAAGATACGTGGAACTATTAAAAGCCTATATCATTGAACACTACGGGAAATAATTAGAACTTTAGAGAAAAACGGCGGAATGTTTGGAGGAAAGAAAAAAGTTTGTAACTTTGAACTACGTTCTAACTTACTCACGCTCGGAAAAACTCAAATAAATTTGGTATTTCGCTCGCTTAATCGTAACTTTGTCGCCGAGAAACTAAATATATATTAATATGATTAGCACTTATACTGGATATAGTGCAGGAAGCTCTGCTGCGATTTATGCAAAACCGTTACTGAACTTGAAAGAGGATGTAAAGGTGGAAATCATGCATATATTGCTTAACTCAATAAAGAGCAATGAGCAAACTGCTAAGAACGAGAAATATGATTTGTTTTCTTGCTTCAGTGGTTCTTGGGGCGAGAACACCTCTGCTGAAGAATACTGTAAGGAACTCAGAGAGGGGATAACTGAACCTAAGGAAACTGACGCATGGTAAAGAATGGTATGATGTATCAGTTGGACACGAATGTGGTCATACAGATTCTGCGTGGCGACAAGAATATAATTCAGCGTATTTATGAAGTAGGTATAGATAACTGCTGTATAAGTGAGATTACAATTGCGGAACTGTATTATGGAGCCGTAAAAGGGAATAGGAAAAGTAATTTTGATGACATAGATGTCATTACGAAGATGTTTCAGATAATCCCTATATATGATAGCTTTGAACTGCTTGCACGAATTAGATTAGAACTGAAGAATCAAGGAAAATTGATTGACGCATACGATATGATGATTGGTGCTACGGCTGTGTATCATGGTTTTACATTGGTAACCCATAATACAAAGCACTATATCAACGTTCCTGATATTCAGTTGGAAGATTGGCAGCTTTGATGTCATAACAACTGTGATAAAAAACAGCCGGAATGTTTGGTGGAAAGGAGAAAAGTTCGTAACTTTATCGCCGAGAAACTATAAATAACTTTGAATACCGACTTAAAAGATGAACAAAAGATATATTGTAAGCCTCTTATTGGCTCTCGGATTTTCTGTTGTTGCTCATGCACAAAGTGCGCAGTGGGCAGTGGCACCTGTCTATAAATCAGTGGAAAGAATGTCGCTTTCTGTCTTCAAGATTACCACAAAGGCGAACAAGGTTGGGGCCGCAACTTCTGAGGGAGAAATAGTCATGGACACCATAGCCGACGCTGTAACCGACTTTGCCGAGGGCTATGCTTGTGCAGTAAACAAGGAGAAGAAGCGTATGCGACTGCTTGCCGTCATCGACGAGAGTGGCAAGGCTATGGAACTCAACGAGGAACTCTACACAGATGCCCTCCCACGCTTCGCTAACAACAGGCTGCTGGCAAAGAACAAGAAGAACAAGTATGGCTATCTTACTGCCGACGGAGTCTTCGCTACTTCTGACGAGGCTGCCGATGAAGCAAAGGCTCTGAGCAAAAACAAGGGCAAGAAGAGCAAGCTTGACGTTGTTGAAGTTTCCTTTGCAACCGATGGACCAGAGACATTTGTTGAGGAAAAGAGAAAGCAGAAGATATACGGTTATAAGAACGGCGAGAACATCGTCTTGCCGCCACAGTTTGTCAGTGCAGAGCCGTTTAGTGGCGGTTATGCCGTTGCAGGAACAGAGAGCGGTGTGGGTGTTCTGAAGCTTACGCAGAAGTCGTTTACCTGTAAGCAAACCAAGGCTGTTATGGATGCCGGTATGGAGAATACGGTCTTCACCTCGTCTGTTCCGGAGAATGCCGATGCAGTTCTAAAGATGAAGTGTGTGGATTCCACCGGAATGACTTTCGAGTGTGAAGGACAGAAGAAGGGCAACGACATGCTCTACGAACTGAGTTCTTTCAAGGAGCACCGCACATTCAGCGTCATCGCCATTGATACCAAGGGTTCTCTCGTTCTTTGGAGCTCTGACTTTGACAACAAGGAAGAAGTGAAAGGAAAGCCTGCCAAGTCAAAGGCAAAGACAAAGACCAAGTCTAAGTCGAAGAAAAAGAAGTAATTTTCCTCTTGAGGAATGTGTTGTTTTTTTTATTATTCTCTTGGGGAAAGTGTGGAATATGTGGAAACTAGTCAATGTTAAAACTTCCCCATATTCCCCAAATTCCCCAAGAGATTAAAATTAACTATCACTTTCCACACGAGGTTTAATTAGAACAGTTCTTCTGGAATCATCTGCTTCGCGTTCTCGAAGTCTTCCACCGTGTCGAGTTCGCAAGAGAAGAATTCGGAAGCATCAACAACCTTAAAGGTGTGGCCCTGTGGAACGAGTCGCTCAAAGGCTAGCTCGTAGTATTTGTTTTCCAGATGTTCCTGGTTCATCATCTGGTCGAGTTCCTTGTAGATAGCAGCAGTGTAAGCCTTGCCCATCTTCTCGATGCCGAGACTTTCGCCAACGGCATCGGCAGGATTGCTGGTCTTGTTGACAGACTTCATGCAGTTATTCTCATCTATCTGAACCTTCATCTCCTCCTCGCCAAGCTCGTGCTTGATGAGGGTGAGCACGTTCTCCGACTCTTCTGCAAGCACCTTTCCCACGATGCGTGGGTCGTAGAGCAAGTCGCTGTCGAGGAGCAGTATGTCCTCGCCTTCAGCCTCAGGGCGTGCGAGCCAGAGAGAGTATATGTTGTTCGTTGAGTCGAAAACCTCGTTGTGTATGAACTTCACGCTGATGGAGATGCCGTATTCGCGAGCAACAAAGTTTTCTATCATCTCGTGGAGATAGCCTGTGACGATGACAAACTCTCGGATGCCATTGCTGATAAGGGCATCCATGGAACGCTTTAGGAGTGAACGCTCGCCGATGTTGAGCAGGCACTTCGGAGTGTTTGATGTCAGCGGACGAAGGCGCGATGCCATTCCTGCTGCGAGGATTATTGCTTTCATAAAATATAACTCTTGTGGAAGGTTTCTTTTTCTCTTGAGGAATATGATTTTTTATTTACCTCTTGTGGAATATGTGGAATATGTGGAATTTATATTAGTGTTAAACAGAAATCTTAAGTTTCCACACTTTCTACACCTTCCCCACGAGATAAATTAAATTATTACTTTCCCCACGAGGTTTCCTCAAAGACCTTCTTGATGGTATCGACAACGACCTGAATCTGCTCTTTTCTGCCGAGAGTGATGCGGAGACATGACTCCATGCCTTTGTCGGTCATGAACTTTATCTTGTAGTCCTGCTCGGCGAGTGCCTTCTGCAGAGCCTCCTTTATCTCGTAAGGATATTTAATGAGGATGAAGTTTGCAACGCTCTTATATACCTTGAAGCCTGGGAGATTGCCAAGCTCTGACTTGAAGAGCTGGCGGTCCCACTCCATGTCCTCTGCCACCTTGCGGTAGTGCTCGTCGCTCTCGAGGGCAGCAAGTGCCACAGTCTCAGAGAAACGGTTGAAGCCAAGATACTTGTTGGAGTAGCTGAGGAACTGCTCGTGTCCCTTGCCGATGAAGCCGAAGCCTACGCGGAGACCTGGCAGTCCGTAGAACTTTGAGAGAGTGCGCGAGATGATGAGGTTGTCGTATTTGTTAACGAGCGGTGCAATATAGTCAGTGTCAGGGCTGATGAAGCTTGCGTAAGCCTCGTCAACGAGCACCATCGTGTCGGAAGGAATGTTCTCCATGATGCGGCCGATCTCCTCTGAGGTGAGGCTATTGCCGGTAGGGTTGTTAGGAGAAGCAAGCAAGAGCATACGTGGATGTATGCGGTTTGTGTATTCTATGACCTCATCAACATTGTAGGCGAAAGTGTCGTCAAGTTCGTAGAGAGGATACATGTGAGTCTCTCCGCTGCACTCACTTGCTACGCAGTTGTAGTACCACCATGAGTACTCAGGGATGAGGATAGAGCGGTTGTCGCCCATCGTGAGGAAGTAGTGGATGGCATTCTTGAGGATTTCTTCGCCGCCATAAGCGAGAAGCACCTGCTCTTCAGGTACATTATATAGTTCACTGACACGAACGGAAACTACGCTCTTCTTGCCCTCGTCGTAGATGCGAGTGTAGAAACATAGAGTCTCTGGTGTGAAGCTATTTACTGCGTCGATAACCTTCTGTGATGGAAGGAAGTTGAATTCGTTTCTGTCTAAGTAGTTCATAAATAAGTTATGAAGGTAGTTCTATTACTATTGAATAATAAGCGTGCAAAATTAATAAAACTTCAGATAATGGCGAAAGTTTTGTGTTCTTTTCTTTTCGATTGTGCTATTATCTTGATTTTAAGGTGTAATAGTAAACTTCTTTTTTGTGGTTTTATTTAATAATGTGTAACTTTGTCACGGGTAATATATAATACCCCGAGACTATAAACTAAATCAAAAATGAAGATATTTGCAATTGGAATGAACTATATCCAGCACAATAAAGAGCTGGATGGTGCGTTATATAAGCCGGAGGAGCCTGTCATCTTCCTGAAAGCAGATTCGTCCCTGCTGCAGAACCGTAAGCCTTTCTTCCTGCCCGACCACCTCGGTCAGATAGACTATGAGGCGGAGGTCGTGGTGCGAATAAACCGCGTCGGCAAGACTATCAGTCGGAAGTTTGCCCATCGCTACTACGATGCGGTGACGCTCGGCATAGACTTCACAGCCCGCGACCTTCAGAAGAAGCTTCGTGCCGAAGGCAAGCCTTGGGATCTCTGCAAGGGATTTGACGGCGCAGCAGCCATCGGCGAGTGGATTCCGAAGGAGAAGTTCCCGGACATTCAGTCGCTAAACTTCCATCTCGACATCAACGGAAGTACGGTTCAGCAGGGCAATACCGCCGACATGCTTTACAAAATAGACGAGATAATAAGCTACATCAGCCAGTTCTATACGCTGAAGACAGGCGATATTCTCTACACAGGAACTCCCGTGGGAGTAGGACCGGTGAAGATAGACGACCGCCTTGATGGCTACATCGAAGACCAGAGGGTTCTGGAACTGAAGGTGAAGTAAAGTCCCCCGTAGTAGTAATCCTTAAAAACAAAGATTCTTGAAACGCTTTTTTTACATAATAATCTCCCTCTTTGTATTCGCGTCCAATGCGAGTGCTCAGGAAAATATAGTCTTTCAGCAGATCTTCAACCTTACGAAATCGGAGCTGATGATAGACTCGCTATTGCCGGAGTTTGCCCATGTCGTACCTCTTACGGGTAACTACCAAGACTCCCTCTATACCATCCAACTGGTCTATCCGGAGTTCTCTGAGATGAGCAAGGAGCAGAAGGAGAAATGCAAGAGTATTCTGCAAAACAGCGCAGACGAGGCTCTGCCTCTCAATGGCTTGGTTCAGGACGTAGAGTTCATTCCAGGACAGTCCGGCTATACCTTGGTGAACGGACTTCTCCAGCGTACTGTATGTGAGCGCAAGAAGGGTAAACTGGAAGTTATCTTCTCGCCTATTGTAACCGACGGCAAGACATACAAGTCGCTTTCGTCTTTCATGATTCGTGTATGCTCCAAGGCAAAGAACAGGGGCAAGAAGAAGGTTGCGGGACGTCCAGATGATGTCACAGGTGCTGCCAGCATTTATGCTCCTCACTCGGTACTTGCGTCAGGACACTGGGCAAAGATTGGAGTGGGCGAGGAGTCTGGCTTCTGCGAACTCACTTCCGACGTTATCAAGAAGGCAGGCTTCAACGATTTGAGGAAGGTGAAGATATATGGCTATGGCGGTAATCTACAGGAGGAACAGCTCAGGTCTGATTACCTGCGAAGCACAGACGACCTTTCGGAAGTTCCGAGCACATACATCAATGGCAAGCGCTATTTCTGGGCTAACGGTACGGTCAGCTACAAGGACGAGAACTCTTATCGTGTTCGCAATCCGTATGCCCGTATGGGATATTATTTCATCACGGAGAGCGATGAAGAGCCTCTTGTACAAGACTCTGCCACATTTGTCGGCAACCACCATCCTTCGGCAAGTGCAGGGCACACTCTGTACGAGAAAGAAGAGTTTTCGTGGTATCGTGGAGGAAGAAACCTCTATGCCAACGAGGCTTTGGAGGCAGGCAAGTCAAGGAAATATGCCATAGACCTGAAGAAATATCCGGAGACTGCCACAAATTTCAAGGTTGTGGTAGCAGTGACGGCAGGTGACGATTCTTCTTATGAAGTACAGGTTAACGGAAAAAAGGTGGGGCAGAGTAGCCTTACCCTCTATAAGTACGATGTGGCAGCCGCAAGGACTTCCACATTCACACTGAATGAGCGACCAACCGAAGTCACCCTCAAGGCTCTCGCGGGTGGTCCTTTCCACTTGGACTACATAGATGTCTATAGCCAGGCTAAGGCTCCTGACTTCTCCAACGGCAGCATTCCACAGGCACAATACATCTACAACATAACCAATCAGGACCTTCATGCCGACAGCGCATATCAGATGGTCATCATCATCCCGACCTCTCAGAAACTGCGTGCACAGGCGGAAAGACTGAAGACATTCCATGAGCAGCACGACAGTCTTCGTGTGCGCATTGTCCCTGCTGATGAACTGTACAATGAGTTCTCCAGCGGCACACCAGACGCCAATGCCTATCGTCGCTATATGAAGATGCTCTACGACCGCGCGAATACTGAAGAGCAGATGCCGCGTTATCTGCTTCTTTTCGGATCATGTGCGTATGATAACCGCATGGTTTCAACGGTATGGAAAACTACTGATCCGGATGACTACCTCCTTTGTTACGAGAGCGAGAACTCTTACTCGGAAACAAATGCTTTCAGCAACGACGGTTTCTTCTGTCTTCTCGACGAGGGTGAAGGTGTTGACATGGTAACTTCAGATAGGGAAGATATTGCTGTCGGTCGTATTCCTACAACCAATCCTGCTGAGGCAAAGGTTATGGTTGACAAGATCATAGCTTACACTGAGAATAAGAATGCCGGCGACTGGCAGAACGTGGTTGCCATCTTCGGTGACGACGGTGATGCTAACCGCCACATGCAAGATGCCGAGTCAATAGCTAAAACGGTGGAAAGCGTTTCTAACGACTTCTACGTAAAGCGCGTCATGTGGGATATCTACAAGCGCGAGAATACATCAACAGGTTTTACCTATCCAGAGATTGAGAAGCAGTTTAAGCAGCAGATGGCTGACGGCGCACTCATCATCAACTACACTGGTCATGGGGCTCCTCATCAGTTGTCACATGAGAATGTAATAAAGCTGTCTGACATAGAGAGTGCGACGAATAAGAACCTCGCCTTCTGGATTACGGCTGCCTGCGACGTAACGCCTTTCGACAGCCGATTGAATCATTTCGGTACATCGGCACTCTTCAATAGCAATGGCGGTGCGATAGGCTTCTACGGCACTACTCACTCCGTGTTTCCTACAGAGAACCGTGCCATAAACAGGGCGATGATAACAGCTCTGCTAACTCCTATCAATGGGGAAATTGTCAGCATAGGCGAGGCTCAGCGTATAGCCAAGAATAATCTCGTCACCCAGCGTACCGACATTTCCGTCAACAAACTGCAATACACTCTTCTTGGCGACCCTGCCATGAAACTGAATGTTCCGAAGCAAAAGGTGGTCATTGACTCCATAAACGGCTTCTGCATAGATAACCTTGTAGAGCCTGTCAAGATGAAGGCAGCAAGCGTGGCGCGTATAGCAGGTCATATAGAGCGTACCATCGGAGTGAGGAACGATGCCTTCAACGGTACACTCTCCCTCGTAGTGCGTGATGCCAAGAAACAGATTGTCGGTAGAATGAATGATTCTGCCCTTGAGTCAGCCTTCAGATATTCCGACCGTACGTCTATCATGTATAAGGGAACTGCCAATGTCAACAACGGCTCGTTCTCTCTTGTCTTCGCCGTGCCTAAGGATATAGACTATAGCGGTGAGAGTGGTCTTATCACTGCTTTTGCTGCCGACCATACTACCATGCAGACAGCTCATGGCAGCAATGAGAACTTTGCCGCATCGGAGACGGAGAATGTCTATACCGACTCCATCGGTCCGTCCATCTGCTGTTACCTCAACTCTCCTGCCTTCCAGAATGGCGGCAACGTGAATCCAACGCCTTTCTTCTATGCAGACATCAGCGATAAGGACGGCATAAACAGCACTGGCTCAAGCTACGGTCACGACCTTCAGCTCGTGATAGACGGTGACATCAACCAGACCTACAACCTGAACGACAACTTCACTTACGAACTTGGCGATTATACCAAGGGTAAGACATACTTCAGTCTGCCAGAGTTGCCTCTCGGCAAGCATACGTTGCGTTTCCGTGCGTGGGACATCCTCAATAACTCAAGCACAACGACTCTGACATTCAATGTGGTGAATGGTCTAAAGCCTGAGCTGCAAGGCATCTCTTGTACTAAGAACCCTGCACGCGACAATACCGCATTCATTATCACTCATGACCGCAGCGGCTCTGACGTTTCCGTCGAGATAGAAGTGATGACGATGACTGGCCGTCCGCTGTGGAAGAAGACTGCCAAGGGCACTTCCACTACCAGCGGAAGCTTCATGGTCGATTGGGATCTCTGTACCGATGGCGGCGGCAAGCTCCAGACAGGTGTCTATCTCTACCGCGTGCGCCTGTCTTCAGATGGGTCGGACACAGTATCGAAAGCTAAGAAACTCATTATAATAAATTAAAAAGCGAAAAATGAAAAAACAGATAATACTTCTCTCTTCTCTCCTTCTTCTCGCCGTTTGTCCAAAGGCAATGGCACAGGACAGCAAGACCGACATCTTCAATCCGGTGAATACATCGGTAACTTCGCAGACTATTGCTCCTGATGCTCGTGCAGCAGGTATGGGTGATGTGGGTGCTGCTACCGACCCGGATGTGAACTCCCAGTTCTGGAACCCTGCAAAGTATCCGTTTGCAATCAGCAAAGCTGGTGTTGCCCTTAACTACACTCCTTGGCTCCGTCAGCTCGTTAGCGATATGGACTTGGCTACCGTAGCTGGTTATTATCGCATTGGCGACTATAGTGCCGTGTCTGGTTCGCTGCGTTACTTCTCTCTTGGTGAGGTAATGACTTCTGAGGATGATGGGGCTTATACCATCAAACCATACGAAATGTCGCTCGACGCTTCGTACTCTCTTATG
Organism: Prevotella sp.; assembly: GCA_045597565.1. Lineage (GTDB taxonomy): Bacteria > Bacteroidota > Bacteroidia > Bacteroidales > Bacteroidaceae > Prevotella. Next base: position 9,299 of record JAZLKJ010000188.1, read on the forward strand.
CTCAGCGAGACATTCTCCCTCGGTGCCGGCGTGCGTTGGATATACTCCGATCTTACCTACGACTATACCGATGACACTACTCCGGGAAGTGCTTTCGCAGCAGACATCTCGACTTACTACAACAACTACTTCAACATCGGCAATCGCGAGTGCCAGATAGGTCTTGGTCTGAATATCTCGAATATTGGTAGCAAGATTAACTTCGGCGGTTCTGACTACAGCGAGTTCATCCCAACCAACCTCCGTCTCGGTTTCAACCTCATGGTGCCTGTTGATGAGTACAACCGCTTCTCCATAGCAGCTGATGCCAACAAGCTCCTCGTGCCTACTTGTCCTACTGACGACCAGTGTCGCGAAGCTCTCGGACTCAGTGAGGACGAACCTGTCACATGGTACAACGACTATCGTCTTGAGAACTACTACAACCTCTCTTCCATCTCTGGTATCTTCAAGAGCTTCTCTGATGCTCCTGGTGGCATGAAGGAGGAACTTCAGGAAATCAACTGGAGCATCGGTGGCGAGTATGTCTATAACGACCGCTTCTCTCTTCGTGCTGGTTATCACCACGAGTCCGAGAATAAAGGTAACCGTAAGTACTTCACTGTAGGTGCCGGCTTCAAGATGAGCGCGTTCACTCTCGACTGCGGTTATCTTATCGCAACAGCTAAGTCAAACCCTCTCGACCAGACTCTCCGCTTCACTCTCGGCTTCGACCTTGACGGCATCAAGGATCTCTTTAAGAAATAACCAGATCTTATCATCTTACTAAACATGATAATAACCGCACCAAAACATATAAACTGCAGTATAAACCTGCCTGCATCCAAGAGCATCAGCAACCGCGTACTCATTATTTCAGCTCTGGCTTCGGGTGTCGATAATATGCAGAACATCTCCAACCTCGCTACCTGCGACGATACTCGTGTGGTGAAGGAAGCTTTTCTGAATAATCTTCCCTACGAGATAAACATCGGTGCTGCCGGTACTGCCATGCGCTTCATGACAGCCTACCTTGCTCTTCGTGATGGCGAGGAGCATGTCATAACAGGCACTGAGCGCATGAAGCATCGTCCTATAAAGGTTCTCGTGGATGCATTGCGCTCCATTGGTGCCGACGTGGAGTATATCGGAGAGGAAGGCTATCCACCGCTGAAGATTCGCGGAAAGAAGCTCAAGGGCGGTCAGCTCTCCATTCCTGGCAACATTAGTTCGCAGTATATATCGGCTCTCCTTATGATTGCTCCTTTGCTCAAGGAAGGCTTGAAGCTCCGACTCATCGGCGATATCTACTCTCGTCCGTATATAGACCTCACCCTTGCTATCATGCAGGAGTATGGCGCTGAGGCTAAGTGGCACGACAACGATGATCTCACCATACAGCCAGGAAGCTACGGCGGCAGACCTTATCTAGTGGAGAACGACTGGAGTGCAGCAAGCTATTGGTACGAGATCTATGCTCTTCTCCTGAACAATGGTGGTAATGCAGAGGAGGATTCCATCACCCTTGAAGGACTGAAGGACAGTTCTCGTCAAGGCGATTCAAGCATCCGCTATCTCTTCAACCTGCTTGGCGTGAAGTCTAAGTTTGCTAGCAGAGACGAGATTTCCGACCTTACAATGAAACCTGCAATAACCTGCGTAGGAAAACTTGAATACGATTTCGTCAATATTCCTGACATGGCACAGACCTTCGTCGTAGTATGCTGCGCTTTGGGCATTCCGTTCCATTTCACAGGACTTGCCAGTTTGAAGATTAAAGAGACAGACCGTATAGAAGCGTTGAAGACGGAATTGCGCAAGGTGGGCTATGTGATAGAAGACCGCAACGACTCTGAACTCCTTTGGACAGGCGAGACCTGCGAACCTTCATTTGCGCCTATAGACACCTACGAAGACCATCGTATGGCAATGGCATTTGCACCGCTGGCTCTGAAGTATGGCAAGATAGAAATAAACAATCCGGAAGTTGTGTCAAAGTCTTATCCTCATTTCTGGGACGATTTGCGAAAAGCTGGCTTCCAGATAGAAGAATAAACTATATGATTAATCCAAATACAATATACATAGCCATTGCGCTTATTGTGCTTGCCATAGCCACTCATATTATCCGTCGCTACATGGCGAGCAACGAGTTGAGCGATGCGCTGAAAGCTAACGAACCCGTTGCTGGCGACTGTGGTGGTTGTGATGGCACTGATACAAAGTGCGAGCAAGAGTGCATGATGGAAGCGGCGACTAAGGATATTGAGTACTTCGACGACGAGGAACTCGACCGCTTTGCCCGTCGCGCTTCTGACAGCTATACCGACGAAGAGGCTGAGGAGTTCCGCGACGTCATGTTCTCCATGAAGCAGTCTGAAGTGAAAGACTGGAACCGCTCGCTCATCCTTCGTGAGATAAACGTGCCGGATCAGGTGAAAGATGAACTCTTGATGCTCCTCCAAGAATAAAACTTGAGAAAGTTCTTATACATATTATATATAGTAGTGGCTGTGGCAGTCCTCGCCGCTTGCTCTACCAATAAGAACACCTCGCAGACGCGATGGTGGCACTCCTTCACGGCCAAGTACAACACCTACTACAACGGTTCGCTTGCCTATATAGACGGTGCTTTGGAGAAGGAGAAGGGCAATAAGGACAACTTCACCGAAATGATTCCGCTCTATACCGTCGGCAATAAGAGCAGCAAGGAAATCGGAAGTGGAAATTTTGACCGTGCCATAGAAAAATGTCAGAAAGCCATCAAGCGACATTCCATCAAAAAACGTCCGGAATGGAAGAAGAATCGCAAGAAGACTGAGAAAGATATAGAGTGGCTCAACCGCAAGGAGTATAACCCTTTCCTCTGGAAAGCGTGGCTTATGATGGGTAAATCGCAGTTCCAGAAAGGCGCTTTCGATGAGGCCGCCTCTACCTTTGCCTATATGGCACGCATGTATAGCACTCAGCCAGAAATCTACGGCAAGGCTCGTGCATGGCTTGCAAGATGCTATGTTGAGCAGGATTGGCTCTACGATGCAGAGGATATCATAAAGAAGATGCATCGCGATTCCATAGACTGGCGTGCTCAGAAGGAGTGGAACTATACTATGGCAGACTATTATATCCACTCGCAGCAGCTTGAGGAGGCTATTCCTTACCTCAAGAAGGTTATTAAGAGAGAGAGTCGCGTCAAGCAGAAGGCTCGCGAGTATTATCTCCTCGGGCAGGTGTATGCTGCTCTCGGTCGCAAGGACGAGGCTTACAAGGCTTTCCGTTCTTGCTCTCGTTGCAATCCACCTTATGAGCTGGACTTCAATGCCCGCATCTCTATGACAGAGGTTGCTGCCGAGAAGGATGCCAAGGGCATGATATCCCTGCTGAAGCGTATGGCGCGAAACGATAACAACAAGGACTATCTCGACCAGGTTTATTACGCCATTGGCAATATCTATCTCGCACAGAAAGATACGGTCAATGCCATCGGCGCTTACGAGAAGGGTAATGCCAAGGCAACACGCTCAGGCATAGAGAAGGGCGTACTTCTTCTTCACCTTGGCGACCTCTACTGGCAGCAAGAAAAGTATTCTGATGCAAAGCGCTGTTATGGTGAGGCTATCGGTCTGCTCGACAAGGATCGCAAGGACTACCAGCAACTCTCCAACCGCTCTAAGATGCTCGACGAGCTTGTTCCGCATACGGATGCCATTCACCTCAACGACTCTCTCCTTGCTCTCTCCGTAATGTCGGAGAAGGATAGAAATGCCGCCATTGACCGTGTCATTGAGGCGCTGAAGAAGAAAGAGAAGGAGGAAAAAGACCGTGAGACTGAGGCAAATGCTGCAAATGCTCAGAACAATGCTGCAAACAACAATAGGCTACAGGGCAGGAACAATGCCAATCAGCCGCAGAACAACAGCCGCGACCAGGGCTCTACGTTCTACTTCTACAATCAGATGGCGGTGAACCAAGGTAAGCAGCAGTTCCAGAAGATATGGGGCAGACGCGATAATGTCGATGACTGGCAGCGTATGAATAAGACTGTCGTTGCGCAGACTCCTGCCGACCAACAGTTGGACGAGAGTAATCTCACCGACGAACAGCGCGACTCCATAGCACAGGCTACTGCAGTGCAAGACTCTATTGCCAGCGAGAAGGAGAAGCCGGAGAACGATCCTCACAAGCGCGAATATTACATGAAGGACATTCCGTTTGAGCAGAGTCAAAAGGACGCTTGCCATCTTATTATTGCCGACGGACTCTACAATTCTGGCGTTATCTTCAAGGATAAGTTCGACAACCTTCAGCTCAGCGACAAGCAGTTTACCCGTTTGCAGAAGGATTATCCTGCATTCGAAAAGAATGCTGATCTCTTCTACCATAGCTATCTGCTCTACAACCGCATGAATCAGCCGGGTAGGGCAGACACCTATCTTACGCTCCTGAAGGACAGCTTCCCTGACAATGAGTGGACTAAGATTCTCTCTGACCCTTATTTCCAGTGGAATGCCATTTACGGAAAACATGCGGAGGACTCGCTCTATGCGGCTACATACAATGCCTTCAAGGAGAACCGCTTCGAGGAGATCTATCAGAACTATCAGACATCTACCGACATTCATCCGCTTGGTGACAATCGCGACAAGTTTATCTTCATTCACGGTCTTTCGAAACTTAACGATGGAGACACAAAGACTTGCCTTGAAGACATGCAGACCGTCGTGGAGAAGTTCCCGAAGAGTGGGGTGCAGCCGTTGGCAGGTATGATTATCAATGGTGTGAAGGAAGGCAGGCAACTTCGTGGCGGTCGCTTCGACATGGGTGATATCTGGTCAAGACGAACAGCCGTAATGGCTGACAGCGACTCCATTGCCGCACGTCAGTTCATCCCGGACCTTGACGTTCCTTACACCTTCCTCTTTGCTTATAATCCAGACTCTCTTGAAAACGAGAACAAGCTTCTCTTTGAACTCGCACGCTTCAACTTCACCACTTACATCGTGCGTAATTTCGAGATTCAGGTGGAGGATGTTGATGGAGTTACGAGAATGAAGATTGGCGGTTTCCAATCTTATCAAGAGGCTCGCCAGTATGCTCGCCAGCTCTACGAGCAGAGCACCGTCATACCAGCCCTTGCTGCCAAGGCTCGACCGATTATCATCAGCGACACGAACCTTGAACTCCTTGGTACTCAGTATAGCTATAACGACTACGATGAGTATTACGAGACTCACTATGTGCCTTTGAAGATCTCTACCATTGAACTTCTCAACGAGCCTGTCATCACAAACCGCAACGCCGACGACCTTGACCCTGAGCCTGAACCAAAGAAGCCAGAGCCGAAGGCTGAGGACGAAACGCAGGCTGAGGACGACCTCAACATCATAGAAGAGGAAACCGGCATAGAGGTTGAGGAAGAAACAACTACCGTTCCTGCTGAGGAAACTGGCATTGCCGTAGAGGAAGAAACCACTCCTGCCCCAGTGCCTGAAGCGTCAGCTTCTGGTTCTAACGTAGTCTCAACAGAGGAGGAAACCAGCATTGCCGTTGAGGAGGATACGACTCCAGTCACTACCGATGACGACAGCGGCTTCATAATCTCTGCTGATGATCCTACAGCGACGGGCGAAGACGACGAGATTATCGTTTCGTTCGATGATGACGATACTCCAGCGAACAACAACGCCACCTCTACCGACGACAACATCTTCGTAGGGGAGGACGACACTCCTGCCGACCCAAAGAAGCAGCCGGAAAAGGAGGATGCTACCGAACTTGAGAACATGATCTTCGAGGTGGAAGATTTTTAGCAGATTGCCACATCCTAAGGATCCCAATGTGTTTTGAATAGGATTCCGATACGTTTTGAATAGGATTCCGATGTGTTTTGAATAGGAACCCGATACGTTTTGCAGTGAGTTTTGCCTCAGAAAATGCATTTTTTGAGGCAAAACTCACTGCAATTTGAATACAAAAGCACCGCTCCTTCAAGCAGGAGCAGTGCTTTTATTCACGATTGTATTAGTAAAGTAAAGAAAAAATCTTGTTGTGTGTGACAGAACTCGCCTTAGTCGTTGATGATGGCGAGGCTGTCTTTGATGAGAGAATCACCCTTCTGTACATCGGCAACATTCTTGCCGTTGATGGTCTCTATCTGAGCTATGCCCTGCTGCTCCTCGCCCTTATCGAAGAGAGCCTGTGAGGCATTGCCGATAGTTATTATCACAGCTACGATGGCAGCTGCCTTGAAGAATGGTTGGAGAGCCTTTGTCGTACGCTTGAACGCAATCTTGAGCATTGGCATTGCAGGTTCTGTTTCGTTTGTTTCTTCCTGTATGAGAGCCATCATTTTTGCGTCGAAGTCAGCACCGAGGCAGTCTTCCTTCGTTTCGTTTTGCTCGTAAACGAAGAGGTCGCGATACTGGAGTAGATTCTCCGGGAGTTCGTCCTGACAGAAAAATGCCCGGAGAATCTTCTCTTCTTCAATGGTAGTTTCGCCATTGAAGTAGCCTTCAAGTAATTGTTCTATGTACTTATAGTCCAGTATCATTATTAATCAATAAATCGATTCTTAATAGTTTGACGAGCTCTGAAGATATTTGTCTTTACTTGTTGTTCGGTCATTTGCAGCAGTTCTGCGATTTCCTTGTAATTTTTCTCTTCAAAGTCTCTTAATTGCAGGCAGAGCTTTTGGTTTTCGGGGAGCGTATTGATTATGCTCTGAAGCTGTGCCATTCGGTCGCGATTGACAGCCTTTCGGTGCGGATCTTCGTTCGATAGGAACGTCGTTTCGGGTGCTACGGGCTTTTCGGTGTTGTCGAGCGACCGGTTGTTGCGTCCTGCTTTCTTCGTGCAGTCAAGTGCCAGATTGCGGCAGATGGTTGTGGCGAAAGCCGGTATGGAGTCGATGTCTTGCCATGAATCTCGCTTGTTCCAGCATCTTATCAGTGTTTCCTGTACGACATCCTCAGCATCTTCGCGACTCAGTGTGATGCGCAGAGCGAGACGAAAGAGCATGTCTTTCAGTGGTAATATGTCGTTCTGGAAACTGATTGTTTTCATCGGCTTCTATAATGATGACGATTGAGAAAAAGAAAAGTTACAAGGAAAAGTAACTTTTTTTGAAAAAAAGTGAAAAAAGTTTGAGCGGTAAACGGGACTCGAACCCGCGACCCTCGGCTTGGGAAGCCAATGCTCTACCAACTGAGCTATTACCGCTTATAAAATGCAGAATGCAGAATTGGGCTGCGCTTTATTTTCGAGGTGGTAATCATTCTGCATTCTGCATTGGATTAAAGTGCATTATAAGGTACGGCGTAAGTGTTGCCGTCAGAAACCTTGCCGCTTGAAAGACCTTTGTAGAGCCACTTCTGGCGCTGTTTTGCACTGCCGTGAGTGAATTCATCTTCATCTACGCGACCTTGATAACGCTTCTGCAGGCGGTCGTCGCCAATCTCTGCTGCAATGGCAATGGCTTCTTCTATGTCGCCGTCTTCAAGAGAAGAGAAAATCTTGTTCTCATTATATCCCCAAACGCCGGCAAGGAAGTCCGCCTGAAGTTCAGTGCGCACGCTTGTCTGATTTTCAGTCTCGTTAGGGAAGTACTTGTTTCCTTGGTGCAAATGACCCATGAGGTGCTGCACGTGGTGGCCTACCTCATGAGCTACGACATAAGCATAAGCGAAGTCACCGGCAGTACCATAGTCCTCCTGCATGTCAGCCATGAAGCTGAGATCAATATAGAGTTTCTCGTCGCCAGAGCAGTAGAAAGGACCTACCTGCTCCATCTGAGCTGAGCCACAAGCTGTGTTTACATAACCTGAGCAGAGAACAAGTGTAGGAGCGCGATATTCGCCAAGACCCTGCTCCTGGAAAACCTTTGTCCAGACGTCTTCTGTACTTGCGAGTACTTTCTTTGTGAACGAAGCAAGTTCCTCCTCTTCAGCTGAAGGAGTATAGCTGCCGTCAGTCTCAACCTGCTCTGTCATTCCCTGTTCTGCGACATTATTTATTACATCGCCAAGATCACCTCCGCCGAGGAAAGTCATTATGGCAATGAGGATGATACCACCAATACCGCCAATACCAGCTTTTGCGCCACCGCTCATTCCGCGGCGGTCTTCTACATTGTTGCTTTCGCGTCTTCCGTCAAGTCTCATAATAATATACTTATTTTAGTCTTTTAAAGTTTTCTGGTAACAAGCGCGACATAGCGGCTCGTACTCCTGCGTTTCGCCGAGGAGAACTCGTTTGTCGCCAGCTACCAGTCGGTGACTTACATACGCCAGAGCACCGCATTTTACACAGATGGCATGCACCTTCGTTACCTCATCAGCTATGGCACAAAGCGCAGGCATAGGACCGAAAGGAACGCCTTTGTAGTCCATGTCAAGACCTGCCACAATGACACGCACACCGCGGTTGGCTAGTTCGTTGCATACATACACTAAGCCTTCGTCGAAGAACTGTGCCTCATCTATTCCCACAACATCAATGTCTGACGAAAGGAGTAGTATTGAAGAGGACGAATCGAGTGGGGTAGAAGGAATATAGTTCTTATCGTGGCTTACCACATCCTCCTCGCTATATCGCACATCAATGGCAGGTTTGAATATCTCAACCTTCTGGTGGGCAAACTCAGCGCGCTTCATACGACGTATCAGTTCTTCGGTTTTTCCGGAGAACATTGAGCCGCAGATAACCTCTATGCGACCTTGCCTATAGAATTCACCTTGGTTATTTCTTTCCATTATTGCGTGCAAAATTACAAATTTTCTTTGGAAGTTACAACAATATTGCTTATTTTTGCACAAAATTTCTTTTTACCAAAATAAAATCTTCCACAAGAGATAAATAATCATCATGGCTGGAATACTCTATATAGTACCAACTCCAGTGGGCAATCTGGAGGACATGACGCTGCGCGCCATCCGTATATTAAAGGAAGTAGATCTGATACTTGCCGAAGACACTCGTACGTCGGGTAAGTTGCTGAAACACTTTGAGATACAGAATCACCTGATGTCTCATCATAAGTTTAATGAGCATGGCACATCTGCTGGCATCGTTGAGCGACTGAAGGGTGGACAGAACATTGCGCTTATCAGCGATGCAGGCACTCCAGGTATCAGCGATCCGGGATTTTTCCTTGCGCGTGAGGCTGCCGCCGCTGGCATAAAGGTGGAATGTCTGCCTGGAGCAACGGCTGTCATTCCGGCACTTGTCAGCAGCGGACTTCCATGCGACCGCTTTGCTTTTGAGGGTTTTCTGCCGCAGAAGAAAGGTCGTCAGACTAAGCTTCTGAGTCTTGCAGAGGAAAAGCGCACCATGGCTTTCTACGAATCGCCTTATCGCGTATTGAAGACTTTGCAGCAGTTTGCCGAAGTTTTCGGAGAAGATCGTCAGGCTGCAACTTGTCGCGAGATTTCAAAGATTCACGAGGAATGTCTTCGTGGCACTCTCGCCGAACTCATTGAACACTTCAAGACAACAGCTCCGAAAGGCGAGTTTGTCATTATAGTGGCGGGTAATGGGTAATGGGTAAGAGGTAAGAGGTAAGAGGTAAAGGCTGCCTGCGGTTTGTAAGCGGCTCAAAAATCTTCGCCCTACGTTTCTCGGGAAGGTTACCCATTACCTCTTACCTCTTACCTCTTACCTATTAGCCATTACCCATTACCCTCAACTTGAGCTTGCGAAAGTTGAATTACATTACAACAGTAATCTCGTGCTCTCCAGCAGCAGCAGGAATGATGTTGCCCTCGATTTCCTTACCGTCAACGATGAGCTTTGAGATGCCCTTCTGCTTTCCGTCAGGGTTCTGCACTGTGATGTTATAGATGCCATCGCGGAGCTTACGCTTAACAGTATAGCCCTTGATGTCAGCAGGGAGACATGGATCTACCATTATACCGTCGTAAGTTGGCTTAACGCCGAGGAGATACTGGCTTACTGTGAGCCACATCCAAGCGGCAGTACCTGTGAGCCATGAGTTCTTACCCTCACCTGGCTTCGCAGCATCTTTACCGGCAACCATCTGGCAGTTTACGTAAGGCTCAACCTTGTGGAGTGCCTGATCCTTAAGGTACATAGGAGAAATCTTGCGGAAGAGTTCCCATGCGTCCTCACCACGTCCGGCAACAGTCTCACCGATGATAACCCAAGCGTTGTTGTGACAGAAGATACCTGCGTTCTCCTTATAACCAGCAGGATAAGAACTGATCTCACCCATCTCAACGTGATATGTAGTGTATGCAGGGTTGTTGAGGACCATACCGTGCTCGCAGTCAAGATACTTCTTGCAAGAGTCGATAGCCTTGTCAACCATACCTTCCTCAAGACCGATACCAGCCATTGTACAGAAGCCCTGTGACTCAATGAAGATTTTGCCTTCCTCACACTCGTTAGAACCAATCTTGTTACCGTAGAAGTCGTAAGCGCGGAGATACCATTCGCCGTCCCAACCGTGCTTCTTCACAGCTTCAACCATATCGTCGATGCACTTCTGAGCGCGAGCAGCTTCCTCTTCCTTGCCAACCTGCTTGCAGAGTTCAACGTAGTCCTTACCAGTAACCACGAAGAGACCGGCAATCATGAGTGACTCAGCCTTTGAACCCTCAGAGTTGTTCTCTGTAGTCTGGAAAGACTCGTTTGGATCCCAAGAGAAGCAGTTGAGGTTGAGGCAGTCGTTCCAGTCAGCACGACCGATGAGTGGGAGCATGTGAGGACCGAGATTCTCTACGACGTGGTTGAAAGAAATGCGGAGGTGCTCCATGAGCGAAACCTCTGTTCCTGGCTTATTGTCGAATGGAACTGGCTCGTCGAGAATTGAGAAGTCGCCTGTCTCCTTGATATAAGCTACAGTACCGAAGATGAGCCAGCATGGGTCGTCGTTGAAACCGCCACCAATATCGTTGTTGCCGCGCTTTGTGAGTGGCTGATACTGGTGGTAGCAACCGCCGTCAGGGAACTGAGTAGAAGCGATGTCGATGATACGCTCACGAGCACGAGAAGGTACCTGATGAACGAAGCCTACGAGGTCCTGATTAGAATCGCGGAAGCCCATGCCACGACCAACACCACTCTCGAAGAATGAAGCGGAACGAGAGAAGTTGAATGTGATCATACACTGATACTGGCTCCAGATGTTAACCATGCGGTTGAGCTTCTCATCGTCAGACTTAACAACGTAAGTATCAAGGAGCTTGTCCCACATTGCGCTGAGTTCTGCGAAAGCAGCGTCAACAGCCTCTACAGTAGAGAACTTCTCGATGAGAGCCTGTGCCTTAGTCTTGTTTACGAGAGTAACGTCGCTTGCCTGTGAAGAGATGAGAGTGCCGTTCTTCTTGCGCTCGATGTCCTCAGCAGAGAACTTCTCTTCCTGAGCATTCTCAACGTAACCGAGGAGGAAGATATAGTCCTTGCTCTCGCCTGGCTGAAGCTCTACCTCAACGTAGTGAGAAGCGATTGGAGACCAACCGTGAGCGAGAGAGTTGCTTGGCTTGCCAGCCATAACGCACTGAGGGTCTGCAAACTCATTGTAAAGACCGATGAAAGATTCGCGGTCTGTATCGTAGCCGTCAATCTT